>JAGVCC010000345.1 GCA_020059395.1 Chitinophagales bacterium
ACCGCTTCAAAGCTGCCGTATTTTTTAGTGAGATTTTTTACAGAAATTATTGACTTCATGTGTGCAATTTATACCAAATTTTATAATATGCAGCGATGTAAAAAGCAATTGGATAATTTAGAAACGTATAATGCCGCCACAAATTTACTGCAGGTTTAAAACTGTTGCCAAGCGGTATTACAGCATCCTTTCCATTTTTATATCTGCCGTGGTAAATGGGGAGTGTTTAACAGCTACATAAGTAAAACCATATTTTTCGTACAACTTTAAGGCGGCTGTTAACTGGTGGTTTGAAAACAGGCACAATTTAACAGCACCTGTTTCCTTTGCTTTGTTGATGCAGGTTTCCAATAAAATATTACTTATACCCAGGCCCCGGTTGCCAGGTGCCACCGTCATTTTTGCCAGTTCATACACAGCATTGCTTTCTTTAATAATTGCGGCAGTGCCAACAATATCATTACCGCTTTTTGCCAGCCATATAAATCCGCCACCGTCAATTATGGTCTGCCGTGGATTATTCAGTATTTCCAAATCGTGGCTTTCCGTTAAATTATATTTATCAAGCCATTCAATATTTAACTGGTAAAACTGTGGCTGAAAACTATCGTTATACTCAATAATTTCAATCATTGTTTGTTATGCAGTTACATTGTAAAACTTTCCAGCTCTTCCATCATTTTTTTGCTGCCTGCAAAAAAAGGAGTACGCTGGTGCAGGCTGGTTGGCTGTACTTCCAGCATACGCTGGCTGCCATTGGTGGCTTTGCCGCCTGCCACTTCAATAATAAATGCACAGGGGTTACATTCATACATCAGCCTTAATTTGCCTTTTGGTTTATCTGCAATGGCCGGGTACATAAAAATACCGCCTTTAATAAGGTTGCGGTGTACATCTGCCACCATACTGCCAATATAACGTTGTGTATAAGGACCACCATTGCTTTTTTCTTTGCGCTGGCATTCGTTAATGTATTTACGCACCCCTTCTGTATATTGAAAAAAATTGCCGTGATTAACAGAATATATCCTTCCGGTTTCGGGGCATTTTATATCGGGGTGGCTTAAAGTAAACTCCCCAATTGATGGGTCTAGTGTAAATCCATTTACACCTCGTCTTGTTGCATACACCAGCATAGTGCTGGAGCCATAAATTACATACCCTGCCGCTATTTGCTTAATGCCCGGTTGTAAAAAATCTTCATTTGTTGCAGGTGTGCCTACAAGGCTTACACGGCGGTAAATGCTGAATATTGTACCTATTGATACATTCACATCAATATTTGCACTGCCATCCAGCGGATCAAACAGGCAAACGTATTTGCTGGCATTGCTTATTTCATCATCAAATATCACCACATCATCAATTTCCTCGCTGCCAATACCAGCGCAGCTTATTCCATGGCGCAGTACACCCATAAATTGGTTGTTGGCATACACATCTAACTTTTTCACCTCCTCGCCCTGCACATTGGTTTCACCGGCATCACCCAAAATATCAACCAGTCCGGCCTTATTCACTTCCACATTTACCCTTTTAGCTGCAAGGCCAATATCCCTCAGTAATCTTGACAGTTCACCAGTGGCACTTGGAAAATCCCGTAGCTGCTGCATGGTAAATTCATCCAGCGTTTGTACTTTGCGGTTTATAGACATACAATTTATTTTGGGTTAAAGATTTATGCCGCATATAACGGCGTTGGTTTGGTTAATCAAAAGTAGCTATATCTTATAAATAAACTACGTAATTGCGTTTGCATTACACAACGTAAAAAAAACTATGAAAGTATTTAAGTTTGGCGGCGCCAGTATAAACAGTGTGGAGCGGATGCAGCATGTTGCAAAAATTATTGCTTCGTTTAAAGGAGAAAAAATTTTTATTATTATTTCCGCCATGGGCAAAACCACCAATGCGCTTGAAAAAGTGGTGGATGCTTTTTTTGATGGCCGTAAAGATGATGCCTTGCAATTATTTGAACAGGTAAAACAACAACACCTGAACACACTGAAATATTTAGTAACTGTAAACTGGCAACAGGCAGAAAACCATTTAAAAGATTTTTTTACAGAAGTGGAATGGCTGCTGCATGACAAGCCGGTAAGAGATTACGATTACTACTACGACCAGGTGGTATGCTGCGGCGAATTGTTAAGTACTGCTATGATGAGTGCATACCTGAACGAAGCCGGTATACAAAATAAATGGATTGATGTAAGGGATATTGTGCGTACCGATGATAACTTCAGGGATGCCGGTATTGACTGGGATTTTACTGCACAAAAAGTAAACAGTGATGTGCTGCCGCTTTTTAGTGAATATGATATTGTGCTGACGCAGGGTTTTATTGGCGCTACAGATGAAAACGAAAGCACCACTTTGGGCAGAGAAGGTAGCGATTACAGTGCCGCCATTTTTGCAAACCTGCTTAATGCCGAAAGCCAAACCATTTGGAAAGATGTGGAAGGTGTAATGAATGCCGACCCAAAAGAATTTAAAGATGCTGTTTTTTTAAGTGAGCTTAGTTACGATGAAGTAATTGAAATGGCTTACTATGGCGCACAGGTTATTCACCCAAAAACTATAAAGCCGCTGCAGAATAAAAATATCCCTATGCATGTACGGTGCTTTTTAAAACCTGATTTACCCGGCACCATAATAAGTGCTAAGCCGTCTCATAACCTGCCGCCCATTATTGTGGTAAAAGAAAACCAGGCACTGATAAAATTAGAAAGTAAAGATTTTAGTTTTGTTGGTGAGCATTATGTAAGTGATTTATATGAGCTGTTTGCCAACTTAAAAATAAAACCCAACCTGGTGCAAACAGGTGCTATAAGTATTTTGTGCTGTTTAGATGACAGGCAGGATAAAATTGAAAAACTGGCATTGTCTGCCTCAGAAGCATTTGAAGTAACGGTGGAGAAAAACTTAACGCTGCTTACCATACGCCATTACACACGTGAAAAATTTGATGCCCTTACCAATGGAAAAACTATTTTGTTAACACAGCGTACAGAAGAAACTATACAGGCATTACTGCGGTAAACTTTGCCGCTTCGCAGCAAAATAAAATTGCCACAGAGGTACTGAAACACAGCATTAAGTAATTATGTATTTTCAGTATTCCTGAGTAATTATTGGTAAATAATTTTACCTAAAAAAATCCGGCAATGCCGGATGTATATTATTGGTCGGCTACTGTATCAATACACAACATACTCCCCGTTTTTATTAACCATTATAACAGGAAGTTGCTTTTTTTCTTCAAAATGATTAAACGCATCTTTTAGCTTCAGCGTAAATGCTGTTAACGCAGGTTTTATTTTTAATGTTTCAGCCAAATAATCTGCAGATTTTTTAACGTTAAACTTAACCGGAAAAACATGCACAGGGATAAAATCCTGACCACTGTTTTTTGCCTGTGTGGCCAGCGCATACACTTCTTCAATTTGCTTGTCATTAATAGCAATACAGCCGGTGCTTACGCAGTTGCCATGTATATAAATATCAAAGCCGGGGTGCAATGAGTCGCTTAAAATTTTATCGGATGCGTTGGGATAATTTAAACCCAGCGCCAAATGATAGTTGCTGTTGGGTCTGAATTCATTGATATGATAAAACCCTTCGGGCACCTGATAGTCGCCTTGCATACGCTTTGGGCCTGTGGTGCCGCTTTGCATACAAACCTTATAAGTTTTAAAAAGTTTAAAAGATTCTTTAGCGTTGGATTTTACCCATACCTCCAGTTGTTTATCATACTTAAAACTGCGTATATACATTTCCTGTGGGGGCCACAGCAGTTTTTTATCTTCAAACTGTTTGCGCAGGCTGTCTTCAACACTTAAGGGCACATAACTTTTAATTGCTGGCTTTTTGACTTCGGCAAAAGCTCCTTGCCCCATAGCGGGCACCACAAAACAACTTGCAGTAAGCGTTACAAATAAAAAACGGACAAAACAATTTCTCATGTTACAACACAGGTTAAAATGATACAGCAAAAGTAAATTTTTATTACTTTTTGGCCTGTTAAAAATGCCCCATATTTCGGAAAATGCGTAAAAGAGAAGCGTTTTTACCTGCTATAAGTTACCTCTTGCATCCTGTTCTCTTTCCAAAGCTTCAAACAATGCCTTAAAATTACCTTTCCCAAAGCTTTTAGCACCCTTACGTTGTATAATTTCAAAAAATAAAGTGGGCCGGTCTTGCAGCGGTTTGCTGAATATTTGCAGCAGGTATCCCTCTTCATCCCTATCAATTAAAATACCCAATTGGCTTAAAGGTGCAAGGTCTTCATCAATTTTCCCCACCCGGTCAAGCACCGTTTCGTAATAGCTGCCGGGCACTTTTAAAAACTCAACGCCTCTGTTTTGTAAGTCGGTTACAGTGTCAATAATGTTGTTGGTGGCAATGGCCACATGCTGTACGCCTTCGCCATTATAAAAATCTAAATACTCTTCCACCTGGCTTTTCTTTTTTCCTTCAGCAGGTTCATTAATTGGAAATTTTACATAGCCATTACCATTACTCATCACTTTACTCATTAAAGCGGAGTATTCAGTAGAAATATCTTTATCATCAAAGCTTAAAATATTTTTAAAGCCCATCACCTCCTCATAAAATTTTACCCATGGGTTCATCTGGTTCCATCCTACATTGCCCACGCAATGGTCTACATACTGCAAACCGGTTGACACAGGGTTATAATGACTTTTCCACTCTTTAAAACCAGGCATAAATACACCATTGTAATTTTTACGTTCTACAAATAAGTGCACTGTATCGCCGTAAGTGTGAATACCGCTTAATACAACTTCGCCATTATCATCCTTCAACACATCGGGCTGCATATAACTTTTACCGCCACGCTGTGTGGTTTGCTCCCATGCATAAGCGGCATCATCTACTTTTAATGCCAGCACTTTTACACCATCACCGTGTTTGTAAACATGATCGGCAATACTGTTATTGCCCCGCAACGGTGTGGTTAATACAAAAGTTAACTTATGCTGCCTTATAACATAACTCACTTTATCTTTTACACCGGTTTCCGGCCCGGCATATGCCAGGCTTTGAAAACCAAAAGCAGTCTTGTAAAAGTGTGCGGCCTGCTTGGCATTGCCCACGTAAAACTCTACATAATCGGTGCCCTGCAGCGGTAAAAAATCAGCGGCTGCATGTTTTTGCAATTCAGTTGTTGTAATAGTACCCATAAAATATTTTTTTGAAACGAGCAATAGTAATTCTGTTCAGCTGTATTGGCATTGCAAATCCCGATTTTATCGGGAACTCTTCAACAAATTAATGCTATTTAGCTTTTTGAAGTGGCGGCAATTCCTACTATAGGGGTGACAGGGGGCTTCGCATGGCCAACGATTCCATCAGCAGCTCAAAATGGCGGCGTTCGTCGGCAAAAATTTTATGTGGATAGTCAGGCATCATGCTGCGGCAAAGATAGGGAAAGCTTTGACTTTATAATAACAACATTTGTTAGTTTACAGTCATGCCTGTACTTCTAGTTTCAGCACAAAAATACTAACGGCAGTCTCCTGTCTGGTTTCGTGTATTATCTTCTCCTCCTGATGAACACAATAAAGCAACAATTTTTCAATAAAGCTTTTTGCCATCAGCCGCTGCGGTGTGCTTATAATTACAGTACAACGGTGCTCCAGATAGTATTGTATTACTTCAAGCAGAGAATCAAAATACTCCGGCTCATAATTAATGTCGCTTAGCAGTAATGTATGCGGATTAATACCTCCCAAATAGTCGCTCCAGCTTTTTACTGAACAGCGCACATTATTGAACCGGTTGTGCTGCACAGATTGCTCAAGTAATGCCACCGCAGCAGGCTCAATATCGCTGCAGTAAACTTTTGCGGCATACCTTGCTGCAAATAACGATGGCAGGCCCAGCCCAGCAGCCAGTTCAGTAACTGTTTTATGTTTTACATAATGTACATTGTCATGCAAAAAATAACAAAGCCCCAACGCCGCAGGCCACACTTTTGCCCAGTAAGGCGAATGTACACTTAGCTTACTGCCGGTTGCCCCGGGTGCATACAGTTGTATGCTGTGATTGTTTATAGTAAATATTTTAAGCTCAGGATGTAACTGCATGGTGTAAAAAGCTGGGGTTAAAATCCTTGCAGTAATTTTATTTCGTTGCGGTACAAAATGATTTTTTTATCATTCTCCAGCTGTTTTAATAAACGGGATATTACCACCCTGGAAGTAGCCAGTTCATCTGCAATTAAATAGTGAGATGCTTTAATTACCGCAGAGCCCGACAAACGCTGCTTTTCCTTAAGATAATCCACCAGTCTTTCATCTAATTTATGAAAGGCAATACTTTCTATAGATTTAAGCAGCTCTGTAAAACGTTCGTTAAAGCTGCGCATGATATAACTTTTCCAGCGGGGGTATTTGCACAGCCACTCATCCAATTTTACATTAGGTATGCCCACTATCTCAACATCATCTTCTGCTATGGCTTTTACTTCACTTTTTTTAGCTTCCAAACAACAGCTGTAAGCCATGGAACAGCTTTCGCTGTTACTTAAATAATAAAGTAAAATTTCTTTACCGGTTTCGTCAAGCTTATACACTTTTATGGTGCCTTTTATCACAATGGGCATCATGCGTATGTACTTACCATAATCCATTATTAATTCACCTTCCTTAAAGCTTTGCCAAACACCAACCTGCTGTATTTCCTGCAGCAGGGCGGGCTCAAACAAATGCTGCAGATTACCGGTATTCATTAGGCTTATTTTTGGAATAAAAGTACCCTAAATAAATTTACCGGTAAAACTATTGTTACAATATTCAGGCTGATAGTGAGATAAATAAATCAGGTAAACTGGTTTATTATTTTTATAAGATTTGCTTTGGGTATTACACCGCTTTGACGCCATAAAATTTTACCCTGTTTAAACAGTATAAATGTTGGCACACCTTGCACATTATATGCCTGCGCTGCGGCAGGGCTTTGGTCAACATCTACTTTAATAATGCTGGCACTGTCTCCCACTTCTTGTTTTACTTCTTTTAAAACAGGAGCCATCATTTTACAGGGGCCGCACCAGCTGGCGGTAAAATCTACAAGCACAGGTTTATCCGCAGCTATTATTTCGTTAAAAGTCATGGCGCCGATTTTTTACTTGTATAGTTTCATTTTTAAAAATGCCAAACAGCAGGCTTCCCATTAATGCACCATACAAAGTGCTGTTTATGGGCTTTGATGTTATCAT
This sequence comes from Chitinophagales bacterium, assembly GCA_020059395.1. Lineage (GTDB taxonomy): Bacteria > Bacteroidota > Bacteroidia > Chitinophagales > Chitinophagaceae > Ferruginibacter. The sequence continues at coordinate 7,247 of JAGVCC010000345.1, forward strand.
ACAGGTGCCGCTGGAACAACCAATAAAATGCCAGTAAAGGAATCCGCCTACAGCACCAACTGCAGCGCCGGCTATGTAGAGCCAGTTTTTTTTACACCACTTCTTCATACTCAATTTGTTTTGTGTTGTTGGTTTTATTTGGTTTGGCATTGCCTGAGTAACATTGACCGCCAGCGCAGCAGCCTGCATTAAACAATGCCAGTACTGTAAACAAAATTCCTGCAATGGCAAACATTACATTTTTACCTGCCACACCCTGTACTATAATTATAATACAAAGTACTATGCGTATAAAACGCATGGCTGTCCAGTTTTTAAAAATAAGCTGTTTCATTTTATTTATGTAGACTTGTGTTTATACTGCAAAGTTAGCAGCTGGCCCTGCATAAATCAGTAACAAAGGTTACACACAATTACAATGCTGCCATCCATTAAAACACTTACTCACAAGTTTAATTTTTAGTAACTTTTTGTTGCTTAGCACCGTATAAAAATTATAAACAACTCGTTACCGGCTCTTTTACTATGTGAGTTGCAGCAAGGAGCTATTGTATGCAAGCGAAAATAATTTTTAAACAGTGCCTCGTATTCTGCAGCGGCGCCCCCAAAAGGAGGCCCTTCTTTTTCAAACTGGCAGCTAAAAAGCAACCCGGCCAATTTACCATCATTGGCAAGCAATGATTGCATTTTGGCTACATAAGCGCTGCGTAATGAAGGATGTAGTGCACAAAAAAAAGTCTGTTCTATAATCAAATCATAAGTACCTAAATGTTCAAAAAAATCACCCAATACTATTTTTACTGCAGGTTCATTCTTAAATTTTTCTTTCAGCTGCTGTACCAGCAAGGGTGCAATGTCAATTATTGTAATGTCGGTAAACCCATTTTCCGCTAAAAAAGCTGCCTCGTAACTGTTGCCGCAACCCGGTATTAAAATGCGCAAGTTTTTATTGGTTAACTGGCTTATATATTCTTGCAACGGCGGAGATGTATAGCCCATATCCCATCCTGTATCATTTTGGGCATACCTGCTGTTCCAGTATGCTTCGTTTAGTGTATCGTTATTTTCCATAAACTAAAAAATAAAGTGTTGCAAATTGTTACAAAAATGGTGGAAATGTTTGAGGATTATGGAAAAAAACTGGTTGTATAGCTTTTATATTTGCCGGATAAAATCAGCCATATAGTTTTACAACTCATTTGCATTAAAAGCAATGAAAATTTTATGGCGACAGAATTGCTTGTGCAGTATTAAGCCGCAAGACTGAAAAATAAAATTAACACATGAAAAAAATTGGTATACTCGGCGGCGGACAGTTAGGCAGAATGTTATTACAGGCGGCAGCCAACTACCCTGTTGAAACATTTGTAATGGAAAACGATACCGGGTGCCCTGCTGCACACTTATGCCATCATTTTATTAAAGGCAATATTACCAGCTTTGATGATGTATATAATTTTGGCCAAGGGTTGGATGCTATTACTATTGAAATAGAAAGTGTAAATGTGGAAGCACTGGAAAAACTGGAAAACGAAGGTGTAAAAATTTACCCCAGCCCGGCGGCATTAAAAATTATTAAAGATAAAATTTTACAAAAGCAGTTTTATAAGAACAACGAAATTCCTACCAGCAGTTTCGTCATCACCCAAAATAAAACAGAGCTGGAGCAGCATATAAATTTTTTACCCGCTGCCCATAAAATAGGCATGGGTGGTTACGATGGCCGTGGAGTGGAACTGCTTAAAACAAAAGAAGATATTGAACGTGGCTTTGATGCACCGGCAGTTTTAGAAAAACTGGTAACAGTAAAAAAAGAAATTGCAGTTATTATTGCTGTAAATGATAAAGGAGAAAATGCCATTTATCCGCCTGTGGATATGGTGTTTGACCCACGCCTTAACTTACTTGAATACCAGGTAAGCCCCGCAGCATTACCCGAAAAAGTTTTATGGAAGGTAGAAGCCATAGCACTTAAAGTAGTAAAATCATTAAAGAGTGCCGGCATTTTTGCGGTGGAGTTATTTGTGGATGCTGATGATAATGTATTGGTAAATGAAACAGCACCACGGGTGCATAACAGTGGGCATCATACCATTGAAGCCAACTACTCCTCTCAGTTTGATATGCTGTGGCGTATAATGCTTAATTATCCCTTAGGTAATACAGAACATATTTTGCCTGCTGCTATTGTAAATTTATTAGGTGCTGAAGGTTTTACAGGCCCTGCATATTACGAAGGGTTGGAGGAAGTATTGAAAACAGATAACGTTTTTGTACACATTTACGGCAAAAAAGAAACCAAACCCGGCCGAAAAATGGGACATATAACTATTTTAAGTAACGAAAAACAGGAGTTAATACATCAGGCCAACCGCATTAAACATACATTAAAAGTTATAAGCCTTTAATTAAAACAATACTGCTTAGTCTGCCTTTCATAAATCAGTTGACTTACATGGCAACAGTTTTTCGTTAATTTGTAGTCTAATGAACAAATTATTATAAGGTTGTGCAAAAACTAATACTAACAGCAGCCGCTGCAGGGCTGTTTTTTTCGTTTGGCTGCAGCAGCAGTGCAGATAAGCAAAGTGTAAATACAAAACCTGCCACCCCACCGGTGCCCAAAGCAGACGGCTATGTGGTGGCACCACAATTGCTTAGCCAGCAAATTGAAGTACCGGGCAGTCTTGCTGCATTTAAAGAAACAGAACTTCAGCCCGAAGCTTCAGGCAGGGTTACCGGCGTATATTTTAAAGAGGGTTCCTACGTTTCGCAAGGTGCCACTTTAATAAAATTATACGATGGTGATTTACAGGCGCAGTTAAATAAACTGCAGGTGCAGTTAAAAACAGCACAGCAAACTGTTGAACGGTATGCAGCACTTTTAAAAATAAATGGTGTAAGTCAGCAGGAGCATGATTTGAATGTATTGGCAGTAAATAACATTATTGCCGATATGAATATTATACGCACCAGTATTGCTAAAACAACTTTAAGGGCACCCTTTAGCGGTAAAATTGGCATTACCACCATTACTACCGGTGCTTATGTTTCGCCACAAACCATTATTGCCACACTGCGTAACACCAATCCGCTTAAGCTTGATTTTACGGTGCCTGAAACATATGGCACAAAAATGAGGACAGGCGATTTAGTAAACTTTACAGTTGGAGGGAGTGATAAAACATATGCAGCCACCATAAGTGCCACAGAAAATATTATAGCTGCAGATAACCGTAACCTGCGTGTGATGGCCACAGTTAAAAATCAGGATGCACAATTGCTTGCAGGCGCTTTTGCAAATGTAAAAGTATCGCTGGGAGAAAATAACCAGGCGTTAATGATACCATCACAAGCCATTATACCAAAGGCACGTAACAAAGAAGTGTTACTGGTTTTAAATGGTGTAGCCACCAGGCAGGTGGTTACCACAGGTTTAAGAGACTCTGCAAATGTTGAAATAACCACAGGCCTAAAAGCAGGCGACACTGTTTTAATTTCAGGCATACTTGCCATAAAACCCGGCAGTAAGGTTACAATGAATAAAATTACCAAACCATAAGTAACAGACACAGTGAATATTTCTGAATTAAGTTTACGGCGGCCAGTAATGGCAATAGTGCTCAGTATTATTATTGTGCTGTTTGGCGGTATTGGTTTTAATTTTTTGGGTATTAGAGATTACCCGGCCATTGACCCGCCAAATGTTAGTGTACGTACATCATATGCAGGTGCCAATTCAGATATTATTGAATCTCAAATAACAGAGCCGCTGGAAAAAGCCATTAATGGTATTGCCGGCGTTAAAAACATTACAAGCAGCAGCAGCCAGGGCACCAGTAATATTAATGTGGAGTTTGAGCTGGGCGAAAATTTAGAAGGCGCTGCAAACGATGTAAGAGATAAAGTATCGCAGGCGCTTCGCTCCCTGCCGCCCGATTTAGATGCGCCGCCAGTGGTTACAAAAGCAGATGCAAGCAGCGACCCCATACTTGCTATGACGGTGCAAAGCAACACCCGCAACCAGCTTGAAGTAACAGAATATGCCAACAATAATTTATTAGAACGTTTACAAACCATACCCGGCGTAAGTAATATTATGATTTGGGGCGAAAAACGATATGCCATGCGTATATGGTTTAACAGCACAAAACTTACTGCCTTTGGTTTAACTTTTGCCGATGTACAAACTGCACTGGCAAGAGAAAATGTAGAACTGCCATCCGGTAAAATTGCCGGTAATTCCACCGAGCTTTCGGTACGCACTTTTGGTAAAATAAATACCGAAGAAGAATTTAAAAACATCAATATAAAAAATGTAAATGGTGCCGATATAAAATTGAAAGATGTGGCAGATGTGGTGCTGGGACCGGAAAATGAAGAATCTGTTTTAAAAGAAAGTGGCGTACCAATGATTGCACTGGCATTGGTACCGCAACCGGGTTCAAACTATGTTGCCATTTCTGATGAGTTTTACAAACGTCTGGAAAAAATTAAAAAAGATGTACCGGCTGATATAAAACTTGATATTGCACTGGACCAGACAAAATACATTAAGCGTTCTATTTCTGAAGTAAAGGAAACTTTAATAATTGCGCTGGTGCTTGTAATTATTATCATCTATCTTTTTTTCAGGGATTGGGCCATTGCTTTCCGCCCGTTAATTGATATTCCTGTTTCATTAATCGGCGCTTTCTTCATCATGTATCTTTTTGGCTTTACCATAAATGTGCTTACCATGCTGGCCATTGTGCTGGCAACCGGTCTGGTGGTGGATGATGGTATTGTGGTAACAGAAAACATTTATAAAAAATGGAGCAGGGTATGAGCAAGTGGAAGGCGGCCAAAGAAGGCAGCAAGGAGATTTACTTTGCAGTTATATCCACATCTATTACGCTGGCAGTTGTGTTTTTACCTATCATTTTTTTACAGGGGTTTGTCGGCCGTCTTTTTCGTGAGTTTGGTATTGTGGTGGCAGGTGCTGTATTAATTTCTGCATTGGTATCACTTACATTAACGCCGGTGCTTAACGTTAAAATGTCTTCGTCAAAGGGGCACTCGCATTCCTGGTTTTATAAAAAAACAGAGCCCTTCTTCAGGGGTATGGAAAATGGGTACCGCCGCATGTTACAGGGCTTTATGAAAATACGCTGGGTAGCGTGGGTTATTCTTAAGGCATGTTTCTGGATTATTTATTTGATTGGGAAAGATATGCCAAGCGAACTGGCACCTATGGAAGACCGCAGTCAGTTCCGCTTATCTGTAACAACACCAGAAGGCACATCTTACGACTATATGGATGATTACATGGCAAGGCTTACTCAATTTGTAATGGATTCAGTACCCGAAAAACAAATTGCCATTTCAATAACTGCTCCGGGCTTTACGGGCAGTGGTGCTGTTAACACCGGCTTTATACGTGTGGTAATGAAGGACCCTAAAGAACGCACCCGTTCTCAAAGCGATATTGTGAAAATGATAAACAAAAACCTTCCCCGTTTTAATGAAGGCAGGGCTTTTAGTGTGGAAGAACAAACCATTTCTGTAAACCGCCGCGGCGGGCAGCCTGTGCAGTTTGTAATACAAAATGTGGACTTTGAAAAAATTAAAGCCGTACTGCCAAAAATTTTAGAACAGGCACAAAACAGTAAAGTGCTGCAGGGTGTGGATGCTGATTTAAAATTTAATAAACCAGAACTGCGTATTTTAATTGACCGTGCCAAAGCAAGCGCATTAGGTATAACAGCGCAGGATATTTCAGAATCTTTACAACTTGCATTAAGTAACCGCAGGCTTGGTTTTTTTACAAAAGAAGGAAAGCAGTATCAGGTAATGGCACAGGTTAGCCGCAATGAAAGAGATGACCCCGCCGACTTAAAATCAATTTTTATCCGCAACAAAAACGGGCAGCTTATATCGCTTGATAATATTGTTACCATGGTTGAAGAAAGTTCACCGCCTGTTATTTATCATTATAACCGTTACAAATCTGCCACCATATCCGGTAACCTTGCACCTGGCAAAACTGTGGGTGATGGCATTAAAGAAATGCAGGAGATTTCTAAAAAAGTTCTTGATGAAACTTTCAGCACGGCACTCAGCGGCACCTCCCGTGACTTTGCTGAAAGCGGCAGCAACACCATGTTTGCTTTTATACTGGCCTTGGCATTAATATTTTTAATTCTGGCAGCACAGTTTGAAAGCTTTATCGATCCCTTCATTATTATGTTTACCGTGCCCCTTGCCATTGCCGGTGCATTAATATCGCTGGCAATTTTTGGACAAACACTTAATATATTTTCGCAAATAGGCATGATAATGCTTATTGGACTGGTAACTAAAAACGGTATTTTAATTGTAGAGTTTGCCAACCAAAAACAAATTGCAGGCGATAAAAAAATAAAAGCTGTAACAGATGCAGCCGTAAGCCGTTTCCGCCCTATTTTAATGACAAGCCTGGCAATGGCACTCGGTGCTTTGCCATTAGCACTGTCTTTGGGTGATGCATCTACCAGCCGTGTGCCATTGGGTATTGTAATTGTGGGCGGCGTAATGTTTGCATTAATACTTACATTATTTGTTATACCGGCCATCTATTCCTTCCTTTCATCTAAAAAGAAAAAAAGCGAACTGGATAATATAGAAGAAGAAACAACTGCAAAAAATATTATTGATTAATGAAGCAACTGATTTATATACTAACACTTTTTTGTTCACTGTTTTTTTACGCTGAAAACACAGCAGCACAAAACGTATTAACGGTTGATGAAGCCATTGCAACAGCATTAAAAAACAATTACGATATACAACTGCTGCGCAACGACTCTGCATCTTTTGCCCTTGATAATTCTTATGCCAAAGCCGCATTTTACCCCAGAGTAAATGCCACCGGCGGGCTGTTGTACAACAACAATAACCAGCTGCAACGATTTTCTGACGGCACCAAAAGGGAGCGTAACGGCATACGCAGCAGCAACCTTAACGGCAGTGTGCAGTTAAGCTGGACATTGTTTGATGGTTATAAAATGTTTGCCACCCGTGATAAACTGGGCCAGTTTGTAAAACTGGGTGAGCTGAATATAAAAAACCAAATGGTTACCGCTGTTGCAGCAGTTGTAAACAACTATTATAATATTGTTTACCAAAAGCAGCAGCTAAAAGCGGTGGAAGACCAGATGAGCATAAATGAAGAACGGGTAAAACTGGCAGATAGAAAATTTAGTGTGGGTCTTGGCGCCAAACCGGAATTACTGCAGGCAAAGGTTGACTTAAATGCACAAAAAGCCGCAAGGCTTAAACAGCAAACAGTAATTGCACAATTAAAAGAAACACTTAACCGCTTAATGAATGTGGCATTGCAAACAAGTTATGATGTAAGCGACACCATACCCATAAACACCAATATTACATTGGCAGAAATGCTGGCAGCCGTGGAAAATACCAACCAGCAACTGCAGGTAACAAAAAAAAATTTAGATATTGCCAGCCTTACTTTAAAAGAAAGAAAAGCAGATAAATTTCCGGTGCTTACATTTAACTCTGCTTACAATTACAGTAAGGCAGATAACAAAGCTGTGGTTAACCCTTTTACACCTTTGTTCAGCCGCAACAATGGTTTTAATTACGGGCTGGGCATTGCCATCCCCATCTTCAACGGTTTTAATGTAAAAAGGCAGGTACAGCAGGCTCAGCTGGATATTGATTACCTCAAACTCTCCTATCAAAATCAAAAAATGCAAATTGATGTGGGCATAATAAATGCATTTAAAGATTATGAAATGCAGCAGCAGGCACTTGCGCTGGAAGAAGAAAATATTTTGCTGGCAAAAGAAAATGTAATGATAGCGCTGGAGCGTTTCCGGCTGGGAGTATCCACATACCTTGAATTAAGAGAAACACAAAAAAGCCTTGAAGATGCGTACAACCGTTTACTTGCAGCAAGGTATAATACCAAACTTGCAGAAACTGAATTGCTGCGGCTGAAGGGTGACCTTGTAAAGTAATTTATGGTTGGTAGTTTGTTGTTTGTGGTTTATTATATTTGAAGAAAATAATAAATGGCAACCATTACTAAATTTGAAGATTTAGAAATTTGGCAATTAGCCAGGCTGCTTGCAAAAAAAATCTACACTATAACTTTTATTGAGCCTCTAAAAAATGCGTTTCGTTTGAAAGACCAAATGAGAGGCAGTTGTGGTTCTGTGATGGACAATACAGCTGAGGGCTTTGAAAGAGGCAGCCGTTTAGAATTCATCAATTCATTAAGTATTGCAAAAGGCGAAGCTGGAGAACTTAAATCTCAACTATACCGCTGTTCCGACAACAATTATATAACTCCAGAATTATTTACCGAACTTTACAGCGATGCAGATTTACTTACTAAAAAGATAACTGCATTTATTACATATCTTAACGCCTCAAAAATTAAAGGTCAAAAATTTAAAAACAGAGATTCGTCATGAGTGAGCAACAAACCACAAACAACAAACCACAAACATTAAACGGCCCTCTTGTTGGCATTGTAATGGGCAGCGAAAGCGATTTAGATATTATGAAAGGTGCTGCAGAAATGCTGCGCCAGTTTGAAGTGGAGCCCGAGTTAACTATAGTATCTGCACACCGCACTCCGGAGCGCCTGCGTGACTACGCCAAAAAAGCCAAAGAGCGTGGTATAAAAGTTATAATAGCAGGTGCCGGCGGTGCCGCACATTTACCCGGCATGGTGGCAGCCAATACCATACTGCCCGTAATTGGTGTACCCGTAAAATCAAGCAACAGTATAGATGGATGGGACTCGGTACTCTCCATTTTGCAAATGCCGTATGGCGTACCCGTTGCTACCGTTGCTTTAAACGGCGCTAAAAATGCAGGTATATTAGCCGCACAAATTTTAGCCCTGCATGATACCAGCATTGCCGACAAGCTGGAAGCCTATAAAGAATACCAGGACGACATAGTAATGGAAAGCGTAAAAAATGTACGCAGCATGGGTTTTAGAAATGAGTTTGACAGGTAGAAATTTGTTGTTGGTTTGTAGTTTGTTGTTTGTGGTTACGGGCATTTTAAATACTGCGGAGCATCGTTGCGAACTTGTTCTGTTATCCTTTTCTTTCAGTGAAAGAGAAGGATAAACTCACTTGTGCATGTACAGCTTTATTGTGCTTTTACATAAGCGTACAACCAATTTTGCAGTAAATATTTTTACTAACTTAGTTGTAAAGCTTTGGTATAAGTAGTTATTGAATCTCAACTTAAAACTGTACCAGAGTTGCGTAAATACATAAGTTGGCTGCAATTCTCCCTATTCCGGCAAACAGAATTAAATTCTTAAGCTAAGAAGAGGACAAAAGGGCGAAAATTAATTGTTAAATTCGACAATTAATTTTCACAACATTACAAAAACGTTAGTCAGAATTCCCTCTATTAGACTTATAACTATTAGAATATAAAAAAATCATATGAAACTACCTGATTTTAAAACTTTCGTTTTAGAAACGCCACTTTATGAAGTTTTTGCTCTTCAAGAATTGATTAGTTCAAAAGACATTGACGCACTATACCATTATTTACAGTCATTAAAGAATATCAATTATCCAATTGACATTTTTTGTACTGAATGTCAAAAAGATAGCACATTTCGACAGTCTAATAATTTTGTTTTACGATTTAACGGTCCTAATTATGTAAGCTCAGGCGAAAACGACATATTCATGGTTGAATTGTCTTGTACGAGAAATCAAAGTCATCATTTGTATTTTATTTTTCGGGTTTTCAATAAAACTATTTCCAAAATAGGACAGCATCATTCGATTGCTGATATAAATATTGAATTCATAAAGAAGTATAAAAAAGTTTTGGGGAATGACAGATTTAAAGAATTTTCAAAGGCAATAGGTCTTGTAACCCATGGAGTTGGAATTGGTTCGTTCGTTTACTTAAGAAGAATTTTTGAAGGCTTAATTTTTGACGCATACGAACATATTAAGGGGGAAGTTACAATTGGAGAGTTCAGGAGTAAGAGGATGGAAGAAAAAATAGAGCTTCTAAAAAATTATTTGCCCAATTTTCTTGTAGAGAATAAAAACTTATACTCAATTCTAAGTGTCGGTATACACTCGTTGACTGAAAATGACTGTCTCAATTATTTTCAGACAGTAAAGATTGGAATTGAATTAATTCTTGATGAAAAAATCGATGAACTAAACAAGAAAGAGAAAATGGAACTAATTAAGAAATCTCTTGGGACGATTACTTCCGAAATCAAAAAATAACTGCAGCCCTCCGCTTCGGTTCGAGGCACACGAAACGTTTGCTTTGTTCTACGCTTGAATAAGTTTCTCCAAAGGAATTGGTTAATGCATTTTCTCTACTAATGTCAATCAAAAAAATGTCAACGAAATTTCATGCACATAAAAAACATACTACTTCTTGTTGGGCTGATGGCTTTATACAATTCTTGTTGTTCATTTACAAAAGAAGAAAGCCTCGGTAACAATTTTTATTTATCTGAATACGATAATGTGGATAGAAGGATTCTCTATTCTGAAACATCCTGCGCAACTTCGGGAATTGAAATTGTACCCATGACAGTTACTGCATACGCATATAACTTGAACTGGATTATTGCGTCTTCTTCCGCATCAACACAAGCAACAGGAAATCAATACTGGATTATTGACAAAAGTTTAAAAGTGAAAATTTTACAAGGCAACGATAGTACAATCAACATTATCAAGTCACATGTTTTTGGCCCGTTCGACTCAACAAAATTTATTCAGGAGTTACTAACCAAACAAATCAATTTAACTTTACAAAAAATAGAATCAAATTAAATTACTTGCAGGCATTCAAAACTTGCAATGGTATTTCAAAAATAACCAACCAAAAGTAATACGTGAAAGCTGCTTTAGAAAATAACTGGAGGCAAAAGAGTATTGAAAATTTAGAAAAGCAAAATTTTGGTAATCCAGACGAAGCAGTTACAAATATGGTTAAACGCTGCCTTGAGTTATGCAAAATTCCGCTGGAGAAATTTACCGTTGAGGATTTGAGGCTGATGATTAGTCAAGATTTCTCATTGCGCTACCTTATCCCTTTAGCGATAGAGCATTTAAAAAGAGATATTTTTATTGAAGGTGACTTATTTCCTGGCGACCTGCTTAAGAGTGTTCTTACGGTAGATACTAAATTTTGGACTGCCTATAAACAGTTATGGCAAGATATGTATGAATTAGTCAACGCCAGAAGGGGTGATATCGCATTAAAAAAAATTTCGACTGTGTTGTTTTATAAAGCTGGGTTAGAAAGGTAAGTAGCTAATAATATGCTATTGAAAATATAATGAGACAACCCTTCCCCCACTAGCGCTGAAATGCGGGGCAGCTAATGCAGCAAAGAGTTGCTGCGCCAATAAAAAAATGCAAACCTGAAGCTGCAATTATTCCTTCGTTAACGGCGCATGAACACCCTCCTAACCTACAGTACTTTTAGCATCTCCCTTGCACAGCAGGCATTAGTTATATTACCAATCCGGTTACGCAGCAAACGGCCATTTTAAAAACATGGCTGGGGCAATAACCAGCGCCGCCACATATAAAATTACCAGTTAATAACGCCTGTGGAAAATTTTAACTTCGCTATGTACATGGCATTTACGAATATTGTGAATAAGCAATGAAGGAAAATAAAGAAATATCAGCCCTGTTACTGTTAATGGACGACCCGGACGAATTTGTGTACAACACCGTAAGCGATAAAATTATTTCATTCGGCAAACAAATTATTCCCAACCTGGAGCACCTGTGGGAAAACACCACCAATGAAGAAATACAGGAACGTATTGAACTGCTGATACACCGCCTGCACTTTAGAGACCTTACAGAAGATTTTACCAACTGGGCAAATGGCGACGCTGATTTACTGGAAGGTGCATTGCTGGTTTCAAAATATCAGTATCCTGATATAGACGCCACTAAAGTGCGGCAGGATATTGAAAAGCTGCGCCGCAACATTTGGCTGGAGCTTAATAATTATCTTACTGCATTAGAACAGGTAAATATCATCAGCAGCATTATTTACAATTATAATAAACAAATTGGTATTGAGTTTGCCTATAATAATCCTGATGATTATTTAATTAACAAAACACTTGAAAGCAAAAAAGGCAATGCCGTTGGCAACGGAATTATTTATTTAGTGCTTTGTGAGCTGCTGGATATTCCGGTAAAAGCGGTAAACATTCCACGGCAGTTTATACTGGCTTATTTCGATCCGCAGTATGATATTATAAACCCTGCAGGCCATGCCAGTGAAAAAATAAATTTTTATGTTGACCCTATGAACGGGCACATGTACACACAAAAAGATGTAGACAATTATTTTAAACGCATTTCCGTGCCACCCACAGCCTCTTACTTCAGGCAGCTGAGTAATAAAAAGATTATTACTTTTTTACTGGAAGAGCTGAGTAAGTGTTTTGACAATGAAAACAACCGCTATAAAATGAATGAGCTGTTGCAGCTGGCCGCAATTTTAGACACATGATGTACCACATAGCCACATCCGAAGCCTGGAGCAAAGCATTGCAAAATGGCTTTTATCAACCCGATGCCTTTGCTGCCGAAGGTTTTATACACGCCTGCAAAGCCACACAAATTGAAGGTGTGCTGCAGCGCCACTTTAAAAGCACTAAAAATTTGCTGGTACTTACTATCGACGAAAAAAAATTAACCGCTCCGCACAGTTTTGTGTATGCAGAAACTGTTAACGATGAGTTTCCACATATTTTTGGCAGCATTAATTTGGATGCGGTGGAAGCAGTAACCACCCTTACAGATTAATACAGCGGCATTTTATGTGTTATTTTTATTTTTTTGGCCACATAGTATAATCATTTAAAATTATCATCCCGGTTGGTATAAAGTTGGGCTGATAATTTTAAATGATTATTTCATAAAAAACAAAATCCTCAATACGCTGCCAGCCATTTTTTTCATACACCGATTGTGCCGTTGTATTATCAACCGCTGTTTGCAGCAATAACCATTTGGCATTGGTGTCAACACCAAAAGCTTTGGCTGTTTGCAATAGTGATGTTGCTACACCTTTACCTCTGGCGCTTTCAGCTACAAACAAATCGTTTAACAGCCAGGTGCGCTTTAAGTTAACCGATGAAAATATGGGATACAACTGGCAAAAGCCAACGGCAACACCATCCAGCTCCGCCATATAAATTACCGATTCATCTCTTTCCACACGGTCGGTTAAAAACTTGGTGGCAGCAGCCAGGTCCGTTTCTTTTTTATAAAACACCCGGTAAGCATTAAACAAGGGTGCAATAGCTGCAATATCGCCTTCAGCGGCTCTTTTAATTTGTAATGGCATTTGCTGTAATTTAGTTTTCAATAATACAGCATTTTAAATTTATAAAAATGATACATTGGGCCGATTTTGAAAAAATTGACATTCGGGTGGGCACCATAACAGCAGTAAACGA
>JAGVCC010000083.1 GCA_020059395.1 Chitinophagales bacterium
ATCTTTTGCCCACTTAAATGCTTTTACATTTAAAGGCGATGGATGCTCCGTAAATGTTTTCATATCGCTGGTGGAAAACAACAGCCACTCATGCATTTCATAGCCGTTGCGTTTTTCAGGCGCCACATCATGGCCGGTGTATAGGTACACTTTGCTTTTATGTACTAATGCAGCAGGGTCTGCAGTAAACTTATGCCTTATAATGGGATTACCATTTGTTGTAAAAGTAGTGTCTTTAATGCCACTGATACTTTGGGCGTAACACAAGCCGTTTGATAACGTTAGACAAAGCATGCCTGCTATCAATTTTCTATTATTATTCATCTTCTTTTTTTAATGCTGTAAATTATTTTATCTCATTTTGTTTTTACAAACGTAACATCGTCAATATAACAAAAAGCGTTTGCGTTGCCCTCGGCAACAAAACCAATTGCTGCTTTTCCGCCTTTAACAATTACCTTTTTTATAGTAATTGTTTTCCAAACTGCATTTTCTTTTTTAATACTGTAAGAATGTTTTTTTTCATTGCTTTCGGCAAACATTTTCAGTTTAGAAAAGCCATTGCTGTTTTTTATTTTAGCCGTAAGCATGTAATTTCCATCTGTAAGTTTTACATAAGGGGAGGACATTATTACTTGCGATATTTTCCTTTTAAAAACAACCTTATCACTTATGCATAAACTTTTTTCGCCGGTTACAATTTTGCGGTCGCTTTCGCTGTTAAAATAATTTAAAACTGGTGAGCTATTACTATCAAGCGAAATTTTATTGCCTTCGGTAACATCTGTATTCCAGCCCAATAAAAATTCCTGTACGGGTTTTACATGGCTTGGTATTCTTCTTCTGTCTGCTTCAAAGCTTCCGTTCATTACATAATTATTATCTGCAGCCACCTGCCACTCTCCTGTTTTTGCATTCAGCTTCCAGGAGCCGAGGGAGTTGAAGTAAGGTATGGTATCGTTAAATGACAGTGGAAACCATTGATTATACCCCAATCCGTTTCCTGCAAAATTTGCCCAACGGTCGCCACAATAAATTACAGTTTCCTGTTTACTGCCTTTTACATTCACAAAAAAACCAGTTTGCGTAACATGCGCATAATCGTTTTCAGTTCCTTTCATCACAAGCATATTATTTGCTGGCGAATAAGGCCCACGAATATTATCAGCAGTTAAGTAATAAACTAAGGATGCATCCCAACCATAAATATTTGATGCCACCATATAATATTTTCCATTGTACTTAAACATACAATTGCCTTCCCTGCTTTCGCCCTGAAAAATTTTTGTACAGTCCAGCAGGTTCACCTTTCCGTCTTTTACACCAATTTCAGAAATATAAATTTTATTTCTGCCACTGCCGTAGGAATAAATGAGATAGGATGTACCGGTTGCATCATCTGTAAAAACTGTTTGGTCGCCAGTATTACTGGTGCCAATCATTTCCTTCATGCTTATTTTTTGATGCCACATAAATTCTCCGGCTGGCTTGTCAGCAACTGCAATCAGCACTTCTTTATCATGCTGTACAAATAGGGCATACTTATTAAGCTCTTTTACATACGCTACACCAAGGCGCCCAACCCAGCTGCGCTTGCCGGGCAGTATCACTTCATCTTTGGTTACCACATCTGCCTCAAATGTCCAGTTTACTAAATCTACAGAACTGTAACACGTAACAGCTTTAAATGTGCAGTTAGGAAAAATTGCAATCGGGTTATTACGGTAAGCATCCGCTTCTTCGTAATAAACTCCATACCAATAATATTTTTCAATTCCTGTTGCAGGGTCAGCAAAACGGAATATACCTCCGCCCTGACTGTTGATGGGAGTTCCTGTTTTGGTATACCAAAACGCATCATTACGAATATTATTAAACTGCGCAGTAGCAGTAATAATTTGAAATGAAAATAAGAAAATAAGAAATACTGTTAACCTCGTTTTTTTCATGTTTAGTTGCCATCTGGTTTTACCGCAGCTTTTAAAATACTTTGCGGCCAGTACCATTTTTCTTCCGCATCTGGCTGTGCAGGATTAAATACCGGAATAGTTGTTTTAAGATGTTTTGCCAATGGCGGCACATCATTTTTAATACCCTGTACAATGCACCGTGCAATTTCATAAGCGCCGTATGTATTAAAATGTGTGTTGTCTTCTAATTTTTTTTCCTGGCCGGGGAAAGTGTTTGCAGGGTAATGAACAAATGCTTTAACAGATTTTTGTGGCCCCCATGCTTCGTACATTATTTTGCTCATGGCATTTAAATCAATTACTGCTACATTTTCTTCTTTGGCAGTTTGCCTTACAGCTTCGGGGTATTCTAATAATGTATTGATGATACGGCCTGCAGCATCAAAACTGCGGCGGTGCATTGATGTTACTAATACAGGAATGCCACCTTTCTTTTTTGTTGCTGCTATAAAATATTTTAAACTGGCTTTGTATGTAGTAAAAGGGCCAACACCTTCTCCTTTTTGTTTCATGTCATTATGCCCAAATTCAATAAACAGGTAATCGCCGGTTTTCATAAGACTTAATAATTTTTGCAGGCGCCTGGCGGTTTTAAAAGAATTAAGTGCTTCGCCGCTTTCTGCATAATTAGCAATACATACTTTACCCGGCTGAAAGAAAGAAGGAATCATTTGCCCCCAGGAAGCCCAGGGTTCTTTATCCTGATCAACCACGGTTGAATTGCCGGAAAGAAAAACAGTGGTGGCTTTTGTGTTTGGAGTAATTTCTACTGCACAAACTTTTGCAGCAGTGTCATTAAACTCAAGCGTTAACTGATTATCCCAATGGAGATAATTTATTTCCCTTTCTTTTAATTTTACTTTGCTAATGGCATTGCCGTTGCCGTCACGTATAATACTGTCTTTTACATGTACCGTAAATGTTTCGGTTTTTATTTCGCCTTTTTTAGTGCGTATATTTTGTAAAAATAAACGGCGGCACTCTGCTCTTACCGTTGTAGCGGAAGTGCCTTTAACATCACCCAGTATAACTTTTACATCATAATTACCTTCTTGAAGTTTAACAGAAAAAAAGAAAGGTGTGGTTGCAGTTATAAAATCATCCGCTGCTTTTTTCTTTTTTGAATATGCAACATTTTTTAGCCCTTCGCTTTCAAAAAATCCAAAACCGGTCGCATCTGTATAAAAAGTTTGCGGCGTTACTGCTGTGTAACCAGCAGCAGGTTTTGCAGTTCCAAAATCGAATTTATAAATATTTTTTTGCTGTGCATTCAAAGCAATGCTGCTAAGTAATACGACACATAATAACTGCACTTTACTTTTACTCATAATACTGCACCGAACTGTCGTTCATTTTAAATTTATTTTTTCCTACCAATTTATACATTTCTGCACCAGCTAAAATTACCGGACCATAACCATGCGCTGCAAAAACATTAGTGGGACGGTGATAATAAAAAGCCGGATCGAAAGCCATACCTGTTCCCACACAAGTTCCTTCCACCTGGCCTTTATCAGTAATTTTTGTTGTTACTGCATTCCATGCAAGGTTTGCCATGGGCGCATAAGTTACTGCCTGTATCCATCCTTTGTTACAAGCATGTGCAATACAGTACGCATAAATAGCAGTGGCAGATGTTTCTAAATAACTGTCTTCCCTGTCTAACAACTGATGCCAAAAGCCACTGCCGCTTTGGTAACTGGCTAAACCTTTTACATGTGCTTTAAACTGGTTTAATACATAAGCTTTTCCTTCATGATTTTCTGGTAATACATCCAGCAGTTCACTCATTGCGAGCAAAGCCCAGCCGTTCGCTCTTGCCCACCTAAATTCCGGATGTGTTTCCATCCCTTCCACCCAGCCATGCATGTACACACCTTTCTCTTTATTAAACATGCGTTCGGTATATTGTTTTACCTGCTTTACCGCATCATCAAAATATTTTTTATCTCCGGTAAGTTTGCCCATTTGTGCAATGGTGGGTACACCCATATACATATCGTCTAACCACAGTGTATTTTTTTGTGGGCGCATTCTTCCCAGTGTTCCGTCTGCAAGGCGGTATTCTTTATTTACCACCCAGTCGCTAAGGCCATCAATTACCGGGCGCAAATCATTATTTAATCCTGTAGTGGTGGCTTTAATCATTGCAGCACAAACAGCACCTGCATCATCCAGTGCATGTGGTTCAATTGGTTGTTTTAATGGATAACCATTTCCTTTAAACACACCGGCTGCCTTTAATTTTTTCATTACCGGTATCCACTTTGCTAAAAAGGAAAACCGTGTTGTTGCGTAGCTAGTATATTTTTTATCGCCGGTTAATTCACCTGCCCACAACAATGCGCTGTAGGTAACCCCCCACTCATAACTGGTTAACCTGAAATCACCGGGTTTAACAATGGTATTGCTGTCTGCTTTTGCAATATCTGTTACTGCTTCGTTAGTTTTTTTGTTTATCATTTCGGCAGGAGTAACTGCATCTAAATAATTAAACACTTTGTCAAGCACTTTTTTAATGTCTTCTTTTTTCATGGGTTCATAAGGCACAGGGTAGTCAACCTTCATGGCATGTAAAGGAGCTGTAACATCGTTACCGTTTTTTTGTGCGGCGGCACCAGCAACCATTAAAACTGCAGTGAGCAGAAGCGATAATTTTTTCATTTTTTGTAACACTTTTTAGTAAAATATGATACTGCTAAATTAATACAGCATTATTATTAAAAGGAAAGGGCGGCACAATAAATTGTCCGCCCTTTACCAACTGCTAAATGAGAAACATTTTATTAATAACCTGGGTTTTGCATTGCTTGTTTTTCTGCGGATGTTAAAGCTCTTCCTCCTGCTTTAATAGCATCAAGAAAGGTTTGAGGTATGGGTCGCAGGTTATGCCTGTCCTGAATATTTGGAGCAGCGTCAATATTAAATGCCTTGGCACGTGAAACCAATGTTTTGGTTCGGCTCAAATCCTGCCAGCGCAAGTATTCACCGGCCAATTCACGGCTTCTTTCATTTAGTACAAGGGCAAGCATCCTGTCGTACGTTGCAGTTAAACCCAACGTAGTTATTATATGCTCATCACCTGCAGGTAAAGCCGCAATATTACTAATTGCCAAAGGCGTTGAAGCGGCTGTGGTAACAGGTATATTATTAGACTCGTAATAAGAATTTTCTGGAAAGAAAGAAGGAGGTACTGTACCCGGATTACTGCTTGGAGCAGCACCGCCATCATAATACGCTGAGCGGTTTTCACCACTTGTATATTGAGCCCTTGCTCTTACAGCATTTATATAAGTTAGCGCTTCTGTATAAGCACCTGTACCCATTTTTGCTAAACGTATCTTCGCTTCGGCTGCAATTAGATATGTTTCTGCAGAACGGGCAAGTGTTATATCCCTTAGGCCATCCACATCATTAAAACCAGCTGTACGAGAACCATCAAAAAATTTACTTAAAGAAGCAAATTTACCGTTGTTAGCATAAAATGCACCGTCTGTTGTGCTGCCATTTACATATGCAACATGCACGTGAGGTATTGCTTTACCTGTTGCCGCATACACAACACTATTAGGCAAATAAGCCGCTGAATAACGAGTATCTCCAGGCTGGTTAATTACATACATAATACCCAAGTCGCCATTTACAACAGGGCCACCACCTGCATTTACTTTATGTTTCGTTCTGAATGTTTTCCAAAATCTTGAATCGTTTTGTAAATCATAAATTCTAAACATAAAATAGGTTGGCGCCATGCGGCTGAAAGGGCGGTCTCCAGTTAAGTCACGCTGCATTCTTGCCACATCTTCGTAACGGGAAGCATAATATAAATGCTGTGTATTAACACCAGTTGCTGTTAAATCAGAAGTAAACTGAGCAGATAAAATCACTTCTCTCAGGTTTTCATTGGCACCATTAGGAGCAGTATACCTCCATAAATCACCATAGTTTGGTGCTAATGCATGATTGGCAATAATTGCATCACACAATGGACCGATGGCTGCTAAATCTGCTGCCTTAGTAGCAGCATTCCATGAATCATTAATTTCGCTGGCACGGCTTAAGTATGCTTTTGCCAAAAAGTGGTTAGCTGCATCTTTAGTAATTTTAGCCGGGCTTCCCGTATTGGCTAAAAGACTTGCTGCTTTGATAAAGTCTGCAATAATAACATCATACACATCCTTTGGGGCCTGTCGTGAAAACTCCAATTGTACTCCTTCAACAGGTTTAGTTACCAAAGGCACTGCACCAAACTGGCTTACCAGTCTTAAATAGTTATAAGCCCTGAAAAAATAACCTTCGCCCAATGCAGTTGCTTTAATAGCCGGAGCTGTTGAAGCACTGGCCTCAGCATTTTGAATAATTATATTGGCATGTCCAATTCCTAAATACAAATTATCCCATTGAGATTGCGCCGGCACAGTATTACCATTGTTAGCTGTAACAATGGGGCCAAATGTATTGCCGTAGGAATTATACATTCCGTTTGACGGATCACCTCCCACACGAAATTCATCAACTCCATAGCACATATTGGCAAAAGCCATTTCGCCATTAAACTGAGAAGCAAATACCTGGTGATAAGCCCCCTGCACCAATTGCTGTATACCAGCGTCGGTTTTATAAAATTCTAGGTCTCTTTGCGTTTTTAGTGTTTCATCCAAGAACTCCTTCTTACATGAACTGTTGACAGTTACTAAGAGTACTGCTGCCAAACTTATATTTATTATTCTCTTTTTCATTTCTTAAATAGTTTAATCTTTTAAAAACCTGCGTTAATACCAAATGTAACACCACGATTAGAAAACATAGACACTGCATCCATATCCATAAACTTGATTTTTGAAAACAGCATGCTAGGGTTAGCTACCTGTGCATATGCCCTTAATGTTGACATGTGCAGTTTTGACACCACTTTTGAAGGAAGATTATAGGATGCTGATATGTTTCTCATTTTTAAGAATGAGGCTTTTTTGTATCCTAATGCTGCAGTGTAGTTATCTCCAGAAGCCACAGAATAAAATGGCTTTTGGTATTCGCTGTTCTGGTTATTCTCTGTCCAGTAATTAATCTGGCGCTGGTTGCCACGGGCTGTTTGTGCTTCTCCACCTGTATTAAACCAGTAATTCAACCTTCCATAAATAAAGAATGACAGTTCAAAGTTCTTATAAGAAAAACTGTTTGTCATACCCACCACCCATCTTGGAGTTGTATTTCCAATAATGGTACGGTCGAAGTTACCGTCAATTTTATTGTCGCCGTTTTGATCAACTGGTCTAACCTGACCCGGTGTAAAGGCATTACCATTCAAGGCAAATTTGCGCATTGTTGCAGTATCAGCATATTGCCATATACCAGCACCTTGAAAACCATAAATTACACGTATGGGCTGGCCTGGAAAAAGGTTGTTTACAATATCAGGGTCTTTTCCAAAAGCACCTTCAACCAATCTGTCTTTCTGATAACTGATATTTGTACTGGTAGTCCATTGAAAACTTTTAGTAGTAACGTTAACAGTATTTATACTGATATCAAAACCTTTGTTTTCGGTTGATCCAATATTTGTTAATGTAGTGGTATACCCTGTTACTGTAGGCAAAGCTTGCTCAAATAACAAATCTTTTGTTTTAGAAGTGTATGCATCGATCGAACCCGATACTCTTCTGTTTAAAATAGTGAAATCAATACCAAAATTGTATTGAGTGGTTCTCTCCCATCTTAAATCAGGATTGCCCAACGCAGTAGAAGGAAGAGAGGCTGCAACAACGCTGCCACCATTGGCGTAGAAAAGCGGATTGGCTGGTGTTAAAGTGCGGTAAGCACCAATTGACGAGTTACCAGTTACACCTACACCCACACGCAGTTTAAGGTCGTTTATAACAGAAATATTCTGCATAAAATTTTCCTTGCTTACACGCCATGCCAATGCCGCACTAGGGAATATATCACCTTTATAACCGTCGCCAAGTTGTGAAGCGGCATCGTGACGAAGAGAAGCTGTCAATAAATATTTATCAGCAAAACCATAATTAAGCCTTGCCATATAGCTGCGTAATTGTGTTTCGGTTAATGGGGTTACACGGTTAATAGTAAGATTTGTAGAAGGAAGTACAAGGTTATTTAGTTCATACCATTTTTGTGTTGCAAAAGGTATGCCTGTACCAACTATTCTATTTACAGGATCTGCAACTGCTTTAGTAGCACTTTGCAATAAAGTAAGGCCAAAACTGTGTTGCTTTATTTCTCTGTCGTAATAAATTAGATTATCCATTGTCCAAGAGTAAACTCTAGCCTCCTGCAATGAAGCCCCGTTAATACCACTGCTTGCAGCAGACAAACCATCGATATAAATACCGTTAGAATAATTTGAAAAATCAGGGCCAAAATTAAAGCGGTATTTTAAGCCTTTTAATACCGGAGATATTTTTCCAAAGTCTATTTGACTGTATAAGCTTCCGAATGCACGAAGAGTTGTTCTCTGATCCTGCGTATATTTTTGTTCGTCTACAACAGTTTTAATAGCCACGTCTCCGCCGGGATAAAAAATTCTGTTTCCGTTTGAATCATAAGGAACAGCCCATCTGAACATACCTCTTGCAGAATTATATACACTTGTTGCAGGCGAACCTACAAATGAACCAATTACAAGATTAGACTGACCAAACTCCTGTACCCCTTGGGTAACATTTACGTTTAGGCCCATCTGAAACCATTCAGTAGCTTGAATATCCACACTGGCTTTACCAGAATATCTTGTAAATTTTTGTCCAATTGACGTGCCTTTATTATTCAAATAACCAAAAGAGCCATAAGCCTTAATGTTTTTAGTACCACCACTTATGCTAATTGTATTGTCAGTAGTTATACCAGTTTGAGACACAAGACCAGTCCAGTCTGTAGAGGCTACTTTTGAACCATCCCATGTGCCTCCAGACCATCCTTTAGCAATATTTCTCCAGCTGTCAGGGTCTTGTGTTGCCAAAAATATTGCCTGATCGTTTGCTACCGTTGGAGCGTCGCCTCGTGGGCGAGTAGAAATACCGGTTGTTGGGTTTAAAAATGCGTAATAATAAGCCCAGCGGCGGAAGTCAATATATTCTTGCGCCGTCATTATAGGAGCCCAATCTCTTACTGTTTCTGTAGACAGTGAGTTGTAAAAATTAACCTGCACTTTACCAGCTTTACCTTGCTTTGTAGTTACAATTACAACACCATTAGCACCTCTTGAACCAAAAATAGCTGTAGCTGATGCATCTTTCAACACATCAATACTTTCAATATCATTAGGGTTTAAATATTCAATACCACCTGTTGTTAAAGGAATACCATCAACTACATACAAGGGGTTATTGGTAGCGTTTACAGAACGTTCGCCACGAATTCTGATATTACCCACTGTACCTGGCCGTTCATTAGAGGTGATATCCACACCAGCCACTTTACCCTGCATGGCCTGCAGTGCATTGTCTACCGGGCGGCTGCGAATATCTTTTTGGTTTATACCAGCAACAGCACCAGTTACATCACTTTTTTTACGGGTGCCGTAACCTACTACAACCACTTCCGATAAATTGTCGTTTAATTTTTTTAAAGAGGCACTAACATTCGTTTGCCCGTTTACGCTAACAGACATTTCTTCAAAGCCTGTAAAGCTGATAACTAAAACAGCTTTTGCTGAAGAAACATTAATTTTAAATGAACCGTCGGCTGCTGTTAAGGCAGTGTTTCTGGTTCCAAGTTCGGTAACTGTAGCTCTTTCCAGTGCTTTACCGGCATCGTCAGTTACTTTACCTGAAACTGAGACATTTTGTGCGCTTACTGAGAGTGAGAAAAAGAGAGAAAATAGAAGAAAAACAAAGTTTTTCCCCTGCAGATGTTTTTTCATAATAGCATCATTATTTGGTTATAAAAAATAGCAGTCGTTTGCGTTTAAGCAATTCAACAATAAGAAATCTAAAAATAAATATTAGCTGCTCCGCATTAAAAAAAAATTACGCAATCGTTCCCGTCAAAGCAGTTATTTTATAGTCTTAAAAATCACTTAAGAGCTGTGTAATATACACCAGTTTAAGGCTGCTCTCGTCCTGTTCTGTCCTGAAAAAAAAGGCACAAAAAAAGTGCATGAAAATTCTCATGCACTTGCAGTATTTTGATTATAAAAATTTTAATTGAACTTGAATGGTAAAAACCAATCCCGGTTAAGCAGTTTTGTTCTGGCTGCATTTGCTGCACCTGCACTCAGGCCCGATTTACGAAGTTTGTCATACACTTTTGTTGCTATGTACGATGGATCGTTGCGGCGAATGGCCACCCTCAGCAAATCGCTCCAGCGCTGTCCTTCGTAAGCAAGCTCCAGTGCGTTTTCATCCATTATCATATTTTCAACATTTGTAACACTATCTGTTGCAGGTAATGTAACCGGCTTTAATGCGGCCCTGCCTCTTATACCCATATTACGGTACCAATTAGCTCTAAATGCAGGCCCATCCCCTTCTCTTGCATCAAACTCATAAGGCCATGGCAAAAATGTTTGCTGAATGTTTGTTACATCCCCCACACGGTTACCTCCTGGCAAAGGATCGTAATGATAATTAATGCCCTTATTGGTTAGTGCATAAGCAAGTTTGTGTTTGCCTGCACGGTTTGCCGCTTCTGAATAATGCAGGTGCAATGTGGCGGCTCTTTCTAAAAACCATTTACCAGATTTATTAAAAGCATTTACCGGCAGGTCG
>JAGVCC010000371.1 GCA_020059395.1 Chitinophagales bacterium
CACCGGCCGATTTAAGCGCATTGAAAACCGCTTTTGCAAAAAACGACCTTACAGCAGTTTGCCAAAAAGCACACAAACTTAAAAACAGCGCAGGCATAATACAAGCCGAATGTTTAATGGAACTGCTGCAGCAAATAGAAACAGCAGGAAAAAGTGGTGCCACAGCAGAGCTGCCATTGCTTATAGAAAATACAGCTGCACTTTACAACAGCATAGAAATTTCTCTAAAAAATTATATTACCGAACTGACATAAGCACAAAAGCCAGCGTATAAAAAAAGGCCAGAGTACAGTTTTGTACTGCAGGCCTTTTTTATTTTATACCGCAAATGCAATACAACTAATTGCACGTACTTTTGTTATTTAATTACACAATGGGTTTTTATGCAATTGAATGATTTGTTACAAAAAGCACTGCAGTTTGAGTTTTTATCAGTAGAAGAAGGTGTGTTTTTATTTAAAAATGCGCCATTGGCCGATTTAATGTATGTGGCAGATGAGCTGCGGAAAAAACAAGTGCCGCACGGCAAAGTTACCTGGCAAATAGACCGTAATGTAAACACCACCAATGTGTGCATTGCCAACTGCAAGTTTTGTAATTTTTACCGCATACCCGGCCATGCCGAAGCTTATATTACCGATATAGAAACGTACAAACAGAAAATTGAAGAAACTATAAAATACGGCGGCGACCAATTATTGCTTCAGGGTGGCCACCACCCCGAACTGGGTTTAAGCTTTTACGTTAATTTGTTTAAAGAGTTAAAAAGCCTTTATCCCAATATTAAACTGCATACACTGGGCCCTCCGGAAATTGCACATATTACCAAGCTGGAAAAAAGTACACACAAAGAAGTTTTAACGGCGTTAAAAGCCGCAGGTATGGACAGCCTGCCCGGTGCCGGTGCCGAAATTTTAACCGACCGTGTACGCCGTTTAATAAGCAAAGGAAAGTGCGGCGCACAAGAATGGTTAGATATAATGCATGAGTGCCATAAACTGAATATTACCACCAGCGCCACCATGATGTTTGGCCACGTGGAAACACTGCAGGAACGTTTTGAACATTTAGTAAAAATAAGAGAAGTGCAAAGCCGCAAGCCAGAACATGCAAAAGGCTTTTTAGCATTTATACCATGGACGTTTCAGGATGTAGATACGCTGCTGGCTAAAATACGCGGCGTACATAATTTAACCACTGCCCAAGAATACATACGCATGATTGCACTAAGCCGCATTATGCTGCCAAATGTAAAAAACATACAGGCAAGCTGGCTTACGGTGGGCAAGCAGGTGGCACAAATTTGCTTAAATGCCGGTGCTAATGATTTTGGCAGCATTATGATTGAAGAAAATGTGGTAAGCGCCGCTGGTGCACCACACCGCTTTACCAGCACCACCATACAGCAAAGTATTAAAGAAGCCGGATTTGAACCGCAGTTGCGTAACCAGCAGTATGAGTGGAGAGAAATTCCGGAGAGTATTGTGGAGCAGGTAATAAATTATTAAAAACCCAAAAACCCTAAGGGCTTAACAACAGCATGAATAACGAAGGACTTAAAAAAATTTTAAACCGGTTTAGAATGATTGCATTGGCAGAAGGTGTATCATTTTTAATTTTACTGGGCATTGCAATGCCGCTTAAATATTTTGCCAATTTTCCGCAGGCAGTAAAATATGTGGGCTGGGCACATGGCGTGTTATTTGTAGCTTTTATATATTTTATGTTTGAAGTATTTACAGCTTTTAAAAAACCTTTTTTGTGGCTTATAAAAGCTTTTGCAGCTTCGCTGCTGCCATTTGGCACTTTTATTTTAGATAAAGAGTTGAAAAAAGAAGCCATTTCACTTTAAGCCTCAGCTGATAATTAAATACTGTTTTATTCAGGTAAGCTTATTTATCTGGATGAGCAGGCTATGTTTCAAATTCCTCCTGGCAACGCTTTTGTGGCAATACTATTCAAAGTAAAAATTCGTTTTAAGAAGTGTTCTTATGCAAAGCAGCAAAACTGTTAAATATAATACAACAACAATTTTTGTGTAACACAGTGGCACTGGCTTTGCGTATTACTAATAAGGAGGAACCATTTTATGAAACAATTTTTACTTTTTGTAACAGCATTATTTATACTGGCCAGCTGCAAAACCAGTAAAGACTATTTAAGTAAGGCAGATGAAGACCGCACTTTATTTGATGTGGTAAAACGTTTAAATAAAAAAAGCAGCGATGATGATGCTGCTAATGCACTGCCGCATGTGTACAAAACCGTTCAGCAAAAACACCTGCGCAAAATTGCAGCACTGCAAAGCAGCAGAGAAATTACCCGCTGGGAAAAACTGGTGGAAGAATACAGCACCCTGCAAAGTATGTATGATGCTATTATAAATTCTGATGCATCTGCCCGTTTAGTAAATGCGGTAAGTTATGAAACAGAGATTTATGATGTAAAACAAAAGGCTGCTGAAGAATATTACACCGAAGCTACTACGCTGTTGCAAAGCACTTACCGGGATGATATAAAAAAATCGTACAACTATTTTAAAAGAGCCGATAACTGGGTGCCCGGTTTTAAAGATGCAAGAGCTAAAATG
>JAGVCC010000151.1 GCA_020059395.1 Chitinophagales bacterium
AGCAACCTGTTACGGCAAATTATGAGCAACCAGATAAAACACTGGAGTATTACAAAAGTTTGAGGTTTCCGTTTGCGCCGGGGAATGGATAAAATTTATATTTTTTGCTTGGTAATAAACTAAAATAGCTCACTAAAGAAAAAATGTTGAAGAGTGAGGCCAATGCAGTTGATTAATAAACTAAAGTTGATAACATAAAGAATAAATAATGAGTACAAAGAAAGTTGCGATTGTAACAGGTGGCGGCAGTGGCCTTGGTTTTGCCATAGCACAAAAATTTACAGCAAATGGTATTACAACAATAATTGCAGGCCGTGATGTTGAAAAACTAAATAAAGCTAAAAACGAATTGGGTGAGTTTTGTCATGCTATGGCTTGTGATGTAAGTGATTTAAAAACTATTCCTCCATTTGTTGAAAATGTATTGAGCCAGTTTGGGCAAATTGATATACTGGTAAACAATGCCGGTATTAATATGAAAAAAGAATTTACAGAAGTAACAGATGAAGATTTTCAAAACATATTAACCACCAATGTTACAGCTGTATTTGCACTAAGCCGGGAAGTGGTAAAGCATATGCTTACAAAAAATGCAGGCTGCATTATTAACATAAGCAGCATGGCGGCTCAATATGGTTTGCCAAAAGTAATTGCTTACAGCGCCAGTAAAACCGCTATTGATGGTATGACAAGGGCAATGGCGGTGGAGTTGTCGCCCAAAGGTATTCGTGTAAATGCCATTGCACCCGGTTTTATTTACAGTGCTATGACGGAAAAAGCATTGAACAGTGACCCCGAACGTAAAGCAAAAGTATTTGGCCGCACTCCCATGGGGCATATGGGCCAGCCGGAAGATATTGGTAATGCTGCTTTGTATTTAGCAAGCGATGCTGCTAAATATGTAACAGGTGTTGTATTACCAATTGATGGTGGTAACAGTATTGGTTTTTAAGGCCTCCCTAAATCCTTTCCGTGGAAGGACTTATAAGAGACACTGTATTTGTACCCCTCATTATGTAAAAATGTATTTGAATTATTTATACAGCAGTTCAACATGAAAAAAAAGATTTTGCTTGTAATGCTTTTTGTAACTGGCTTTATTAATAGCCATGCACAATTAGTTGCTGCAACTAAAACAAATTTCGATATTACTAATGCTGCTATCTATGTTGACAGTAATGATTTTTCTTTAGTAAAAAAATCTGCCCAGCTGTTACAGCAGGATGTTGAACTGATAACCGGTAAAAAAATTGAGATAGTTAATACAATTTCCGGGTCAATAAAAAATTATATTATTATTGGCACTATCGGCAAATCAAAAATTATTGAAACGCTTAGTGCAGCAGGCAGGATAAATTCAAGTATTTTAAAAAATAAATGGGAGGCATACATTATTCAGACAGTGCCGGTTGAAAAAGGAAATCCTAAATCACCCCTTAAGGGGGGCAGTGCGCTAATAATAAACGGCAGCGACAGAAGAGGTACTGCTTACGGTGTTTTTGAATTAACAAAACAACTGGGTGTTTCGCCTTGGTATTGGTGGGCCGATGTACCTGTTATTAAGCAAACAAACCTTTACATAAACACTGCTGCAAAAATTACTGACGCACCCAAGGTAAAATACCGTGGCATCTTTATTAATGATGAAGCGCCTTGCCTGAGCAACTGGAGCAAAGAAAAATTCGGCGGCTTTAATCATTTGTTTTATGAAAAAGTGTTTGAGCTGATGCTGCGCCAAAAAGCAAATTATTTATGGCCTGCCATGTGGGGTAATGCTTTTTATTACGATGATTCACTCAATATAAAATCAGCCGATGAATATGGTATTGTAATTGGTACCAGCCACCACGAGCCGTTAATGCGGGCACATGAAGAGTGGAAATATTTTGGCAAAGGCAAAAAATGGAACTACGACAGTACCGAAGCAGGCTTAAAAGAATTTTGGCGGGGTGGTATGCAGCGTGCCACCAACGAAAAAATTGTAAGCGTGGGCATGCGTGGTGATGGCGATGAACCTATGAGCAGGCAAACTGCCACTGCATTATTAGAAAGAATAGTAAAAGATCAGCGGCAGATAATTGAAGATGTTACAAAAAAACCAGCAAGCGAAACACCACAACTTTGGGCTTTGTATAAAGAAGTGCAGGATTACTACGATAAAGGCATGCGTGTGCCAGATGATGTTACGCTGCTGTTGTGTGATGATAACTGGGGCAACCTGAGAAAACTGCCAAAAATAACTGATGCACCACGAAAAGGCGGCTACGGTATTTATTATCATTTTGATTATGTGGGTGGCCCAAGAAATTATAAATGGATTAACACCAACTCCATTCCACGGGTGTGGGAGCAAATGCATTTAGCATATGAGCACAATGTAAAAGATATTTGGATTGTAAATGTGGGTGACATTAAACCAATGGAATACCCCATCAGCTTTTTTTTAGATTACGCCTGGAACCCGGAAAAAATAGGCGCTGCCGATTTGCAGCAATATGCTGAACAATGGAGTGCCGTACAATTTGGGGGCCGCTTTACAAATGAAATTGCAGACATCATAAGTAAATACACCAAATACAACAGC
>JAGVCC010000084.1 GCA_020059395.1 Chitinophagales bacterium
AATAATGGCCTGTATGGCAACTGTCTTGATGTGTTAACCGGCACTGTAATGAGCATGGGTGAAGCGGAAGACAAACCCGGCAGTGTGGACCTGATGTTTTTTGCACCAGCTGATGGACAAAACACTTATGTTTTAATGACACCTTCTTTTGCAAAAAATAACAGCACTGCCACTTACATGACGGGACATGCAAGCGATGGCATCACCAAATGGAAAGAAATAACAGAAAGCGAAGTAGCCTTAACTAAATTAACCATAAGCCAGTTTGATAAAATACAAACCAACACACAAATTACCGGTGCTGTAAAAAGTGCAGTTAATTATACAGGTTGGTACACCAGTGTGGGCACTAAACTGGAAGGGCAGGTGTTTGCTGTGAAGGTGGAACAGGATAACCGTACCGTGTATGCATTGATTGCTATTGAAAAACATTTTGGCACCAGTGGCAGCAATGGCTATTTAAAAATAAAAGTAAAAAGCCAGGGCATTGATACCAATAATGATGGTATGGTTGACCCCAATGCCTATTTGAGATAAATTATAAATACTAAAAAATAAAAAATGAAAAAGCTTATTTTCTTTATACTGACTGTTGCATTATTTGAAGCGGTGCCTGGCAGTGCACAAGTAATGAAAATGCAAAAGGTTGGCGGCATTGCCACGGCTGCTATGAATGCGGTTAACGAAGGTGTTTATTTTATACGCATAAATGAAACCGGAAAATATGTTGGTATTGAAGGTGTAAATCCCAACAATGGTGCCCGGCTGATACAATGGGATTATGCCAACCAGGATAATCACAAATTTGAAATAAAAAGAGCCGCAGACGGTTACTATTATATAAAGGCAATGCACAGTAACCGGTATTTAAATGTTGCCGGACAATCTGTGCAGGATGGTGCTGCAATTATACAGTGGGATTTTGTGGAGCAGGATAATTTAAAATGGAGTTTTTATTTTAATACAACCACACGTACCTACGTAATACGTAACAAGCAAAGTGGTAAAGAGCTAAAACTTACTGGCAGTAATGCCAATGCGGCTAATGGAAATGTATTAACTATAAACGGCAATGCCGCACAGCAAACTTTTGAACTGCAGCCGGTAAACGCAGTTGTAAATAACAGCCTTACTAAAGTACAAAAATCCAGCAGCGTGCTGGCAGCGGCTAACAGCGTGTATTTAAAATTGAGCGATGGTACCAGCATACAGCGTTCTTTAAATGCAGGAGCTGTGCAGCGTTTAAAGCAGGGCGACTATAAAAAGGAAATATCATCAACCCAAAAAGATGAAACCTGCGAAACAAAAACAGCAAGGATTGATATGGAAACAAAAGACTTTATACCTGTTACTGCCAGCAGGTATTTAGAATACAATGCACCGGGATTAATATATGATATGCGCCGTTTTTACAGCGGCGATTATACCAACAGGCAGGAGTTTGCCAATGGTGAAAACCGCAACCCTATAACGATTGCCACCACGGTGCGTAACACCAGTGGTAAAATTACTGAACCTGTAAAAGTACCTACTAAAAACAGTATTAACCAGGGTATTGCCAACTTACAGCAAGGTTACAGCTTAGACCCTTTGCAAACTACCAACCAAAGCATGATATACCGCAGCAGTTATGTGCAAAGCAATACCGAAATGCAAATGAAAATTGGTGCATCTGGTTATTATATGATGGCAAGCTTTAACTCAGCTATGAACATAGCAAATGCAAAAGAAACAAAAACGTTTTTTATAGAAGCTGAAAAAGAATTGTTCACCTTATCAACAGACAAGCCGGAAAATGGTTTTTTTAATACCGATATAGCCAATGTTGGTGAACTGGGTTATATTTCATCCGTATCATACGGAGTAAAAATTATTGGGAAAATAGAAGTGGAAAACAGTGCCGAAAGCCTGGGCGGCAGTTTTACAGGAATGATAAATGCAGGCTTTGCAGGCGGACGGTTTGATTTTGAAGCAGTATCCAGAGAATCGAACAAAAATGTAAAATGCTTTTTTTATGTTATTGGCGGAAAAAGCGAAACAGTAACCGGCTCCAGTTTAAGTGATGTGTATTACAAAGTAAATCAGATACTGGCTGGCGTAAATTATAAAACCTGCATGCCCATACGTTTAGAATTCAGGTCGGTGGCTACCGGCAGCCCTATTACTTACAAAGATGCCACCAATAATTTTGTGTATGATGTTTGCACACCCAAAGCCATAGCTGAAGCAAATAAAAACCTGAGTATAAAAATTAACAGCCTTGCACCAATAGGTACCGATATTGAAATGTACGGAGATATTTGGGCAGAACTCTGGAGCCCCACACACGGGGATTTAAAAAAGTACCGTACCACAAACAACTCATTGTTTTCTTTAAGAAAAGATGTGCATTTGGAAATGCAGCAATTACAAAAATATGCCTTTAACCTGCCTACTATTCAATATGCAAACATTCCTCCTAACCTTTTAGCCGATGCAGAAATACATGTTTACTACAATGTGGTTGATTATAATACAGTAGGTGCAGATGATCCGCTTAAACTGAGAGGCGGACAAATAGTTGTGGTTAAATACATACCGGGTACTACGCTGCCGCAGGAAGCATATTTCCGGTCTGTTATACCTGTAAGAGAGGTAACAGGTGGTATGATAAAAACTAATTCGTATGATTTGGTAGACGGCGACGGAGTTACAGTTGTTATTGGCTGCGGCGTGGGTATTGAAATGCCTCAAAAAAAATAACCATTAAACCATAGTAACTATGCAGCGGCACTTTTAAGGAGTGCCGCTTTTATATTTCTTTAAATACAATATTCCTGCTTTCAAACCATTCTTTGTATTCCTGCCCACTTTCGCCGCTGTAGTTGATGCATATTTCTGTGCCGGCATTAATATCTTTCAGGGCATAATACTCCATGGTTTTATTTTCATAGTTTAAAGTGTAAGCAGCATTGGAATGGAGTGCATGATTGTAAAGAGAACCAAAACCCAATACTAAAGCAAGCATTTTTTCTTCTTTATTAAAATTAAAAAAGTAATCAGTAAGTGCAGATGCTGTGGCCGTATTGTAATCTGCTGCAGGCAATACAATTAAAGGCGCTGTTTCAAACACTTCATCTTTTGCAATACCCTGTTTGCAAAAAACACCACGGCCTTTACCGCTAACATTTTTTATGTACAGTTGTTTACTCATACATCATCAGGCTAGAAATAAACAGGTGTTGTATCATTTACACTGCCGTTATAATTCAGGGTAATTTCATGATCTGGGAAAATAGTTTTGCAGGCTTTTATTACAAGTGTGGCATTTTTTAAATTAATTGTATACTCCGCATTAGGATCGTAAGAATGATTATAAACAGAACTGTACCCAAGCCCTAATGCAGCAGGCGTACCTGCATTTTCAATTAAAAAATAATAACTGAATAATGAAGTGCCCTGTAAAAATGCTTTATCTGTTGCTGATAATAAAATAAGCGGCGCTGTTTCAATAACATTGCCACTTTTAAATTTTCTGCATGCAAATACCCCACGACCATGTATGTTGCTTTGTTGTATTGAAATACCGCCAGGCTGATAAATTTTGTTTTGTGTAAAAAAATTAAACATCAGCCTTTGTGTGGTTTGGCAACTGGCGCTTCTTTCATTTGTGCAGGCGCTTCCTTCATTTGCACAGCAGGCGCCTTCTTTATTGGTGTTGCTTTATAATCTTTATGGCTCAAATCTTTTTGCGATACATTTTTTGCAGGGGTAAATATTACACCGGGTTGCACAGTACCCGGTTTAACTGTTTCTTTTTTTACAACTGGCGGCGGTGCCGTTTGTGCCTTAAGCCCTGTAAGTATAAAAAGGCTGCTGAAAAGTGCTATTACTTTTTTCATGATGATAAAATTTTAGATAAATATTAATTGTTTAAAAATTTGTCCATTCTCTGCCAGTCTCATTATCAAAACCATATTTACGGGATACTGCTGATCTTCCTGTATTATCCTGCTGGTAATACGTCCACCCAATACGTGTAGCTGTTAAAACGGTGGTGGTAGTCATTACACCATTGCATCCCATCGATTCTGCACAACTGCTTACTCTTACATTTTCCATTTTAATAGTGTAAGAAATAACTGGCGCACCACCACCAGAAAGTTGTGTAACAGTCAGTATTCCGTTTGGCAATAAGCTGCCGCTGCTCATCGCTCTTTTTAAATCAGCACCAGCGCCGTTAATATTCATACTGAAAGAAAATTGGGCATTGTTTTTTCCACTGTTGGCAAAAGATAAAACGTTGATGTTTTTTTCAAAACCTTTTGCCACTGCATCGCCTTTTAGAAGCTGGCCGGATGCATCGGTTAGTTTAATATAAGTGTCTGTTTTTTGTGCTGCTGCTGCAAAAGGCAGCAGTAAGAAAAGCCAAATAAGTGTGCGCATGTTGTTGTTTTTTTTTGAGAAAATTTATTTAGCCCGTCCATACTGCGTATAAATGCCTGATCCGGGGTATTGTGCATCCAGCAGGTTTAATAACCTTGCTCCCTTTATGCAGCTCCAGAAAGCATAGTATGTTTTTGGGCCGGTTTCAATTTTTGTAAAATGCACCTGCCAGTTATTGAGCACTGTTAATTTGCCGGAAGATTTTACCTGATTGAATTTAGCGCTGCCCACCATACCGTTTATCACCAGCAGTTTCCAGTTGTAAGTGCCGCCGTTTTCAAAAACTAACTCTTCATTACTCTGATTAATATTCATGCCTGCATAATTGCCTGTGTAAACATTATATAGTTGCATTACACCTGTAAAATCGCTGGTCCATTTTCCTGTAAAGTCAGTAGCTGCAACTGCAAATTTGTTATAGCCAGTCATAGTAGTCAGTGATTTCAGTAATTCAGTATCACTGTCCCAGCGTATTATTTCGGGGTCAAACTTATATTGCTGTATAAATGTGTTTTTGTCTGGTGTTACAAACTCCAGCCAGCCTCCTCCCTGACGAAACAGTAATACAAATACTTCTCTACCCGTTGCATTTTCTGTTGCATATCCCATGCCGAGGTATGGCCTGTTGTAAGTAGTAATATATGCAGTTCGGTAATTTTTAAGATTGCTGTATCGTGGTGCCACTAAAATATTCCATGCGGTATTGGTAAGTGGCTCGGGGTCGGCAGGAAAAACAGTACCTTCTTTAGGGTAATGCAACAATACTTTTATGCTTCCTTTTGTTACTTCCACCCAGTCATTTTGTTCAACAGCTGTCCATCCATCGTCAAAATTGGTGGTGCTATATTTAAAACCCGTACTTGTTGCATCAGTAAGCATATTATCGGGCAATACAGGTTTTTCCTGTGCAGGCTCCTGCACTTGTGTATTGTAATTCTGTTGGCTGCTGCTACTGTTATTCTGTGCAGTTATATTAGTTATAGGCGGTGTCACCAGCACTGCAGGCTTCTCATTACACTCAGCAAAATAAATATTGCTTTCTTTTTTTGATATAACAAAATTTGCCAGCACAATTTTTCCGTTTTGTTCCAGCCAAAAAAACTGTGTGTTATTTCTATCTGCTGTTATTTGCCAGCCTGCAAGTTTTGCAGCAGCCGCTAAAGAATCTGCTGTATAATTTTGAGGCAGGTATAATACCTCTGCATTCTTTACGGCTATATTGCTTTGTTTGGCGGCATCTGCCATTGTAACATTGGCGGCTGCAACCATCAGTAATCTTTTGTCTTGCTTACTGCCCTGCGGCAAATAAATACCCGTAACAGCAGATTGATTAACAACAACTATTTTTTGCGCCATGGTAAAAAAACAAGGTGCAAAACACAAAACAAGAAGAACGATGTTTTTTACTGCCGAACTGCCTGCAATTAGCAAAGCCGCTACTTGTTGTAAGGCTGATAACATAATTTATCAATTATGCATCAAATGTATCAGCTGTTATTAAAACAACATATCCTGCAAAACAGGGATTTTATTAAGCAGCGGATGTAAATAAAAAAAGTCTTCACTAAAATGAAGACTTAAATCGACTTGTACAACAAAAAATTAGTTCAAAGGATAGAAACGAAATCAGAATCTTGTGGTTTCAGGGGTAAGCAAGGAAGTTAAATAAATTCCCTGGTTCCTCGGGGGCAGACTTCTGTTGTATCACTTTGCACTACATAATCTTTATTTTAGATAACGCAAAATAAGAATTGTGCATGTGGCCAGTACGAAAGCTGCTTTTAAAGCAACCGGGTTAAAGTGTAAATTATTATTCATGGTAGTTGGATTTTGTTACATTTTAATAAATTGATGGGCACCGTGTTTGCCTTGCAGCGCTGCGTGCAAATGAGCTTGTGTAAATTGGCCCTAACCGGAAACCAATCTTTGCAACAACGGTAAAGTAAGTATCAATATCTTTTATATCGCCACGCTGTGTACCGGCGGGGTATCTTGTCATACCCGGATAAATAATACCTATTGATTTATCTGATAACCTTGTTGCCAGCGAAGCTTCTGCAGCAGGCAGGTATTTTGCAAAATTCCGGTAGTCTACATATTGCAGACTTACATCATCAATATAATCAGTAAATGTTTTGCGGTATAATAATTCAACACCTGCATTTACTCTTTCGCTTATAAAATATTTTAAGCCGCCGCCAACAGGTATATTTAATTGAGTTAAGCTGTATGGCTTACTAGCTGGATATTCTGCCATGCCCTGCCCTTCTAAACGCAGCGGATGCAAGTAGTACCATGTTTTATTACCACTGGCATCTTTTAATGATCCTTGCGGATTAAATTTAAAAATACCTGCACCTCCCACTAAATATGGCCGCAACCTGGGTTCGTTCTCAGGGTCAACACCAAACATCATTGTGGGATATAATTCAATAACAGCACCAGCTTCCAAAACACTTGTTTTAAAATCCAGATTGCGCTGCTTGCGCCAAAGCTCATCAATACCCATTGTATTTACCAGTGCATCATCACCTTTAAGCATCATGTGGTTAACCTGCAAACGCAGGCCAGCCCAATTAACAGGATAAATGGTAAAAAATGCGCCCTTACTCATGGTAAGCGTTTCATGGTTCCAGTCTTTTAAAAAGTCTGAACCCTTGCCACGGTTGCCGCCTAAGTCGCCTAAAAAGAAACTGGGGCCAAAACTAAGGCCTGCTTCAAACTTAACTTTTTCGTTACCAAAAATAAATGCCTGGGAATATGATTTTTCAATCAGTACGGTGCAGAATGAAAGCAGCAGTAAGATTTTACCAACAGAGTTGGGTAAACTTGGTTTCATCAGATTTTAGATTTTGCGTTTTCTACAGTAATTGGATTCAAGTGGTGATGCGTTTTATAAACAGCACTACCTGATAATAACGGATGATTTACGTAAATATTGCCTGTAACGGATTTATTTTACATATATCATTTCAATATGAGGGATATTATCTTCTAAATATTCGCCGCTGCTTTGTACAAAACCCAGCGACTCGTAAAATTTTTTAAGATACAGCTGAGCACCAATTTTAATTGCATTACAGTTAAAAAGTATAAAAGTATTTTCAATACTTCGTTGCATTAATTCTCTGCCGGCACCCGTGCGGCGGTATTTTGGGCTGCTTACCACCCTGCCAATACTGGCTTCCGTATATGATACTCCTTGTGGCAGCAAACGGGTATATGCCACAAGTGTATCACCATCCCAGCCCATAAAATGATGGGCCTTCAAATCTTTATTATCAGCATCCTGGTATACACAGTTTTGTTCTACTACAAACACTTCGTTACGAAGCTGCATAATTTTGTATAGTTCGAAAGGGGTAAGGTCTTCAAATTTTTTGAGGGTCCAGTTAAGGAGTTCAGGCCCCTGTCCCCTAAAGGGGAACTTAGATTGTTGCTGCATTTGTATTTCGTAAATCTTTTAATTTAAAACCCTTTATTATGAACCCATCATTTAATCACTATCAACTGCGGTGGCGTCGCACTCTTGTACATAAATTCTTTGTTCAGCTTTTCCTGTGTTACATAATTGAGTGGCTGTTATTATTGTTCATTTTAAGCTGCATCACACTGGCAATAGATTTTGCCCTTGTTTTTGCAAGGGCGGCTGTTTTGCCTTCAAACAAATCATCAACAGTACAAGTAAACAGTTGCACCCATCTTTTAAAATGTTCCGGCAGCAAGGGTTCCTTTTTATTAAGTGTGTAATGTACTTCCATTGCATTTTGGGTATATACCGGGTTGTCCAGCAAAATACTTTCCCAAAAATTTATAATTACGGGTATGTGATGCGGCCAGTCCATTTTAACCACTTTTGTAAATATATATCCAATCACTTCATCTGTTTTTACCTGTTCGTAAAATTTTATAATCAGTTGTTCAATATCTGCCCTTGTTTTTATATCCGGTTTCATATTTAGTTTTTAATGTAAGGCAACAGCTCATTAATGCTTACTGGCTTTTGCTGGTCGTCAATTTCAATTACTATTACATACCCATTGGCACCACCGGCTTTTTTTACAGCATCCACTAATTTTTGCTGGTTGCTTTCGGTGCGTTTACCATCAATGCTGCTCCATATTTCTTTAGTACATAAGCAGCCTTGTGTGGGTGTGTGAGGATAATAAGGCTGGCCTTTATAATACATTGGGTCAACCGTGGTGCCGTGTGCAATTATTTCAGTGCGGCCGCAGGCACTGGCATAATAGGTTCCAAATAACGGGTGGTATTTTTTTAATGCTTCCGGTAACAGGCGCTCATACAATGCTGTAGTCCAAACCGTATCTGTAATGTTGCTGTCTTTTAAAAAATATTGTGGCGATGTTTCATGAGGCATCAGCAATTGTATATTTTCTGTAGGGCCAATAGCGGCACTTTTACTTACTGCAAAACCATTCATGCGAAAAATACCCTGCGGCGTATTACCGTTGGTTAAATAGCCGGGCAGGTTAGTAATGCTGCGTGCCAGTTGTGGTACAGAAAAAATATTGCCGGTGGAATCTTTTACAAAATTTCCAGTGCTGTCTCTTACAATTGCAATGCCGGGGTAATTGCGGTTTTTGCGTTGTATGCTGTAAACGATGGTGTTGCCGTATAAATATTTTTGAGAGATTAAACTAAGCTGTAATTTTTTATAGCTTAATGCTTGTGTATTTTCAGCTTCAATAATTTGTTCAAAAAATGCAGTTATGATTGCTTTTGAACCAGCATCAGTTTTGTACTTTTTGTTATTAGACGAAAGTGTGGCATAAATTTTTTTCAGATATTTTTCTCTTTGATTAGATTGAAAAATATATTCCGCACACATAGCGAACACTTTAGCATTTCCTGTTTTTTGCAATAATGAAGTTGTGCCAGAAACAAAATCATTCTTATAATTAGTATATGCCAATTCCAGTAAAGCCCGTTGAAACTTTATACTTCTTTTGTTTACTGAATCAAAAGCTGCTTTTATTTTTTGCAGCACCCATGGTTGCTTATACTGCAGCACTTCAATTGCATAAAAAGCATCCTGCCAGTTTTCTTCTGTGCTGTCTGTTAATGGCAGCGCTAAATTTTTTGTGATAATATTTTTTACAATATTGTTGTAAGTTTTAGTGCGGTTAGCGGCAGTAGCATTTTTATAAACAGGAGGCTGTGCACTAATAGTAAACTGCAAAGCAATAAAAAAAACGCAAAACATAATTTGCAAACGGTCTGTAATGCTGCCCATTGGTATGCGGTTGACGGGATTGCGACGCAACGATGATGAGCTATGGGATACGGCTGGTATCATACTATGTTTATAAAAATTTCGGTGCTGCTCCCGCTTGCCCACGCACATATCCAAAGCGGGACAAGCATGAAAAACTGAAGTTGGTATTTAAAACACAAACTTACTGAACATTGGCTGCTAAAAATGTCTGTATGTTGTTAAAGGCATCTGTGTAGGTGGCGGCATTCCAGTCGCCATGGCCGCCAGTGGGGTAAAATACATATTGATTAATGACACCAGCTGTAACCAGTTTGTTTTTTAAAGCCAGCGATTGTGTGGTGGCATTAACCAAAAGGTCGGCACCACCCTGCAAAATAATAGTGGGGCTGCATTGTGCTGTTACAAAATTTATGGGGCTGCTTTGCTGATATAATGTTGGGTTACTGGTGGGTGTGGCACCC
>JAGVCC010000002.1 GCA_020059395.1 Chitinophagales bacterium
AAAAAAGTTCTATGAGTTAAGGGATTCGGTTATTAAAGAAACTGTTCATCAAGTTCGCAGTGAGGTTCTGTAAAATATCCGCTAACGAAAAAGGCTTTGTGCAGGTGTGGGAATAGAATTCCGTCTGCTCGTAACCTAAGTTAAATAGTATTAAAAAAGTTAAAAATTAAAAATATGAAGCAAAATAGCGTTCCGTCAGTTGGAACAGAAGTAAAACAAAGTGATACAGTTGAAGGCTTAATCCGTCAGCCACACTTGCACAAAACCAATGTTAGCGGAAGTGTTTATCAAATAGAAACGCTTGAAGATTTATGCAATGTTGCTAATGTTAATAACATTGATAATCTATGTGTTGATTTGTTACAATGGCTGAACCATTATGTTTATGTTATTAGCAAATTACGGGAGGCAAATGAAGAAATAACTAAAGGGAAAAAAAATACTGAAATTGCAAAAGGTAGTTTTGAATGGCACGATGATGGGAAATCAGATTTTTTAGGTGTTAATGTTATAGATGAAAAAACAGGAACAATAGAAAAGCATCGTTTTTAACATTTCCGCTAACGGTATGCATAGGCGAAGGCACAAATAGCGTTGGCATTGTGCGGTGGAATTTGGGCTTTTGCTTATGTGCTGTTAGTGGCTGTGGCGGTTTAATTAAATAGAATTTTATGACAAAGAAAGATAGACAAATTGTTTTTGATAAATACAACGGTAAATGTGCTTACTGTGGTTGCGAACTTGTAAAAGGTTGGCACGCTGACCACATAGAGCCGATTGTAAGAGATAGCAAATGGAACAGAGATAAAGGTAGATTTGAGCAAACAGGAACTTGTAGAAAGCCCGAAAATGAAACCTTAGAAAACTACAACCCTGCTTGTGCAAGTTGCAACATTCAAAAAAACTCATTTACCGTTGAGCAATTCAGAAGCAACATAAAACAATTTGTCAACTCATTGAACCAATACAACACACAGTACAAATTTGCAAAGCGTTACGGCTTGGTAACTGAAACGGATATAGAAGTAAAATTCTATTTTGAAACGGTCGGTAGCCATTGCCACTAACGTTCCGCAGCTTTGCTTAGTGCGGGATTTATAAATAAAAACATAATTAAAAAACGAAAAACATGAATACAGAAAAAACTTTATTAGAAAACGAAAAACCCGCATTGAGCAAATGTGCTGTTAGCAGTCTGGTTTTTAAACTTTTTTGAGAGCAGGAAATTAATAACTAAAAATATAAAATGGAAAAACAAATTATTTTACCCGAAAACATAGAGCTTACTGAGGAAGTAAAAACGCTTTATAAAGACAAAGATGGCAAATACTACCTGAGCAAAGAAGGCGCACAGGAAAAGTTGGCAATGCATTTTAAATGTAAATGTGGGAATGGCATACGTGAGAAGTATCGTATATTTTGCGATGCCTGTGAGCCACCGAAAAAGCCTAAAGAAATTAAAGAGTGGGATGGTAAAAGTATGCTTTACATAGATGACAGATACTTTAATGACGTAGAAGAAATTGAGGAATACTGCGAAGATGAAGGGATAGATAAGCATACTTTAGAAATTTACATTTGCGATGGCAATTATTTAAGTGAGGTAAGCGAAGATTATTGGGAAGATGTATTTGCCGAAGATGGTGAATTACCAAAGGAAATACGGGTAAAATTGGATGAACTAAATAAAGCGATAAAAGAATATGGTAAGCCTATGAGTTGGTCGCCATCAAAATATATTGCAAAATTTGAATGGAACGATTAACCCGTGCGGTGGCAGAAAAAAAGTTTAAAAACTTGCTGCTAACGGCTGACGCTATACGAAGGCAGGGGTTAAGATGCACTCCCTTTCAGCCTACCATAAATGATAAATAGATGCACGAACGCTCACTTTAGCAGTAAAGCCCCTGCTTTTGTATAGCGTATGTTATAGGGCGTTTATTTTATTCACAATGCAAAGTCAAAACGGAATTATTTTAGAAGTTCAAAAGGGTATTGATAATACACCTTCTGATGTTAGAGGGAACTACTCTGACGGTTATCATACATTTAACGAATTGTATGAGTTTAGGAAAACTTACAATGCTGCACTTTTTAATGAGTGGGCAAAGTTTGATATACCACAATACAATGTTCACAAATCAATTAGGCATCACGATGGAGAATATTGTTTTGGTGGTGGTTGGTTTATAGTGGTTGCAGTTTTGCCAACAGGTCAAATATCAAACCACTACGAATTGAAAGATTGGGATTTATTCAAAATACCTGTAAAGGATAGAGCATTGTTTGAGTTTGACGGTCATACGTCTACTGATGTGGTGGCTCGGTTAAATGCCCTATAACTTGTCGCTATGCGATACAAATGTAGGACAAGTTCTTTCCGAAATGGAAACACCCTATTTCTTTTTCTTCCAATAGTCCAGCAGCCAACTTTTCAATACGCCCGCTAAAAAGTAAATCCACATTGGGTCATTGCTCTCAATCCATTCAGCACTCACACCACTTTTACTTAATATCTCAGCCGCAAATCGCACCAAGGCAAACATGATTACAGCGTGCAAAAAGCCTTCTTTCCAATTGTCTTTCAACCAAAAACCCCAACTCCATTTTACTGGTGTTCTATGGCTCGCCCGCTTACGCCTCAGTCCAGTAACAACCTTATAAGTAATCCATCCAAAGGCAGCAAATGTTAAGGCTGCTAATAAGTGTGAAGGGGTCATGCCCCCGCTGATATAATTATAGTAATTCATTTGCTTTCAATCAATCTATCCAATTTATCTTCTATCCTGTCAATCTTTTTGTCAGTGTTTTTTTGCGCCTCTGTATGTGCTGCCTGATTTGCCTCCGTGCTTGCAAGCCTCTGTTTAAGTACGCTGCCTTCGTTTCCGATATGGATTACAAGGGCAAGTATAATCGTGACGATTATGCCAATACCCCATCTCACATAATTATTTATCTCAATTGTCACTTGGTTTTGTCGTGTTGCTGCCACTACTGTATTCACGTTAATTTTGTCGCACCAAGTGCCTGTAAAACAAACTCGTCAATCACGCTGTCATCTGTTCCCCAATTTGCTTGTACATCCAATGGGATACCAAGTTTAACACCAATTGAATTATTATCCCAATTGTGAATAGGTGAACCATCCCGGTACAATAATACTTTTACCATTAGTGATTCCCCTGCGTCGGGTGTGTAGTCTAAAACAAACCAATGCAGCTCATTCGCCACAACCAATCCTAAATTTATATCTTGTAT
>JAGVCC010000097.1 GCA_020059395.1 Chitinophagales bacterium
ACAGTGCCAAGGCTGATACGAAAATTAGGTGTTACAGATTATCCTGCAAAAGATTTACCCGATATGGAATTTGATAACCTGTTTTTAATTACTTACAAAAAAGGGAAAGCGGTTGTTAAGGCTATGAAGTATGGAGAGGTATCTGGGACATCGGCGGGGATGCGGTAAGTTTTACATTATGTTACCTATCACACAAATTGAAAAGGGATGGAGAGAAGTGTTAATAAAGACAGATTGTAGTTACGAAGAATTTCAGAATTGTGTAAATGTTTGTATTAGGGATTTTAATGTACAAACTGGGATTTGCAATTTGCTGATGTTACAAGGTCGAGCCCGTAAAACTTGCATAAAACCCAATCCTATGTTGTATGTAGTTTTTCTTCTCATCGACATTCGTAACCTTTACTTTCAAGTGTTGCTTTAATGTCTTTGTCAATTTTTGTTTTTGTTGTATGAAAACCTAAATATTTTAATTCTTTGGGCAACTCTTGCAGCATAAAATTGTCAAAGTCAACTTTGGTTAGGTTAATAACCAAAGAACTTAATTTAAGCAAATTCTTTAGCCCTGTTATTGTTTCAAGTGTCTTACAGTTAATTATTTTTAAATCTGTCAAGTCTGAAAAAATATTATCAAAGTGAATTTTTGGCAATTGTATTTCGTTTTCAATTTTTAGTGTCTTCAATTTCGGAAAATTGGAAAGACAAGACAAGTCGTTAAAGCCCCGTACCCAAACAATCTCAAGATTCTCTATTTCATTTTCTTCAATATCGTTTAAATTGTCTCTGCCGCCTAAAATGAAATTTAAAGTTTTTAATTTCTTTAGTTTGTTAATGAAATTGACAGGAACTTTCTTTACAGAATTGAGTGATAGAAATTCCAATTCTGAAAGTTCGCCAACTGCGTCAATATTTTTAGTGTGTCCGCAAATTATTAAAGACTTTAATCTTTTATATTGTCGCAAATACTCAAGGTTAAAAGCTTTTGTTTTTGTATCCGTAACACTTAACTCTGTCAAGTTTTTTAGATTGTCAAAGTTTAGTATTTCTGTGTCTTGCAATTCATATATTCCTAAACTAAGACTTTTAAGATTTGTAAGCTCTTGAAGTATTTGTAAGTTGTCTACACTTTGCAAACAGTCAATGTATAAACATTTTACATTTGGAATTTTTTGTAAAATTTTGCAGTCAAATTGCTTTGAATAGTGTCCATAAAATCTAATACAAAGGCTTTCGTCAAACTTTGAGCAAAGTTCGTTTATGTCTGCAAGAATTTTGTCTGTGTAGCTTTTGTCAACAAATTGAAGAATTACTTCTTTGCCCAATTTTAGTTCGCTTTCAACAAAATTCTTATCGATAGTTTTCGGATTGTCTATACGATTGAATGGTCTCATAAAATTTCACACAACAACTGTTTTTGGTTAAAAATATAAAACTACTTTACAACAACACTCCCCTCAACATTAAATACGCCACCGAAAAATAAATCAGCAAACCCGTAACATCCACCAATGTGGCAATAAAAGGAGTGGAAGAAGTTGCAGGATCGGCACCCAGGCGTTTTAATAACAATGGCAGCATACTGCCCATAATAGTACCCCACAGCACAACGCCTACAACAGCAATACCAATGGCAAAGCCAATGCGTATGTAATGCTCTCCAAATAAATTAAAAAAGTGGTGGCCGCTGTAAATTATAAAGTAGCCCAGTATACCCAGTGTTACACCCATTAAAATACCCGAAATAATTTCACGCCTTGCAATACGCCACCAGTCTGCAATAGTAATTTCTCCCAATGCCAGCGCCTGTATTATTAAGGTGGCTGCTTGGCTGCCGCTGTTGCCACCACTTGAAATAATTAATGGAATAAAAGTGGAAAGTACCAGCACCTGCTCCAGTGTTTTTTGAAAACTGCTCATAGCAGCAATGGTGAGTGTTTCACCTACAAATAAAATAAGCAGCCATATTATGCGCTTACGGTACAGTTTTAATAACGGCACATCTAAGTAAGGTTCGTCAAGTGCTTCGGTACCACCAATTTTTTGTATGTCTTCTGTGTATTCTTCTTCTGCCACCCAAAGTATATCATCAATGGTTACAATGCCCAAAAGTTTATTGCTCTTGCTTACCACAGGCAGCGCCACCCGGTTATTCATTTTAAAGGCTTCACTCGCCATTTCCTGGTCGTCTTCTGCATGAAGGGTAATAAAACGGCCATCCATCATTT
The DNA here is from genome assembly GCA_020059395.1 of Chitinophagales bacterium. Lineage (GTDB taxonomy): Bacteria > Bacteroidota > Bacteroidia > Chitinophagales > Chitinophagaceae > Ferruginibacter. Next base: position 2,226 of record JAGVCC010000097.1, read on the forward strand.
CATCAACTTTTTTATCTGGCGCAGCTAAAATAAAATCTTTAATGCGTATGTCATCCAGCAGTTCGCCTTTATCATTAATCACATAAATCACATCAATTGTTTCACTGCTTTTGGCGTATTTGCGTATGGTGTTTAATACATCGGCCACAGTGTCGTGTTCATACACGTACACATAATCCGGTGTCATCAGCCTGCCCACACTGTTTTCCGGGTAGCCCAGTAATGAAAGTGTAACTTTTCTTTCATCGGGGTTCAGTGTTTTAACCAGTTCCCTCACAGCATTGCTGGGCAGTTCTTCAAAAAAAGCGGTACGGTCATCGGGTGGCAGCTCATTCAGCAGCTCTGCTGTTGTAAAAGGCGGTAAGTTTTTAATAATGCGTTTCTGCTCAGGCAGCTCTAATATTTTAAAAACGCTGGCTGCACGGTGTATGGACAGATGGGCAATAATCTGCGTTTCAAATTCTTCATTATCATAAATCAGTTCAGCAACATCACTTATGTTCTGATGGTTTAAAAAATCCTGTATTTTCAGCTTATCTTCTGAAATAATAGTTTCTTCAAACTGCTCCTGTAATGATATTGCTTCAATTTCTGCAGACATTGCGCCTTTGTAAGTATTTTCGGTTTGTGTTGCAAATTAAACCATTTCATTTTAACGCAATGTTATGTTGAAACCTTATTTACATATTGGCATAACGCAAACAATGGGCCGGGGCGTTTTTACAAGTAAGGCCATACCGGCAGATACAATTATAGAAACAGCACCGGTAATTGTTATGGATAAAGAAGACCGCCTGCATTTAGACAAAACAAAACTGCACGACTATATTTTTGAATGGGGAAAAGACAACAGCCAATGCTGCATGGCGCTGGGTCTGGTGCCTATGTACAACCACAGTTATACGAGCAACTGTGAATACATAATGGATTTTGAAACGGACCTGATGTATATACAAACCGTTCGCCCAATAAAAAAAGGAGAGGAGCTTACCATTAATTATAACGGCGACTGGAATGATGAGACAAAATTGTGGTTTGATGCAAAGTAAATTGTTGCAGAATTAAAAGGTTACTATGAAGTGGCTATATTTTTTGACTTTTTAATTTTTACTTTATACGGCAGGCTCCTGCTGGCTCATACAATGAAAACTGCCAAGGCCCCAAATAATTTCTGTGGAGTCAATACCAATTACATTTCTTGTGGGGAAACAGCTTTGAATTATCTGCAACGCCTTATCATCTTTAGCACAATTAAACACCGGTACAATTACTGCATGGTTGGCAATGTAAAAGTTTGCGTAAGATGCAGGCAGGCGCTGACCATCATACGCTACAGCGTCAGGCATGGGCAGTTCTGCTATATTTAATTGTTTGCCGTTTAACAAACGCATTTGCTGTAACTGTTTTAAGTTATGCTGCAGCAGTTCGTAGTTTTCGTCTTGTTTGTTTTCTTCAATTACAGTAAGCACTGTGTCTTCATTTACAAAACGTACGGTATCGTCAATATGTCCATCCGTATCATCGCCAACAATACCATCGTTTACCCACAACACTTGTTCTGCACCATAGTAGTTGTATAAATATTCTTCTATCTGCTGCTGGTTTAAATGTGGGTTGCGGTTTTCATTCAGCAAACAGGCTGTTGATGTGAGTATCGTTCCCTTGCCATTAAACTCTACCGAGCCGCCTTCCATTACTATGCCCGGATAATACACCGGTATGTTGTAATGCTTTCCAATCAGTGTGGGAATGTTATCATCTAAATCAAACGGAGGATATTTATTACCCCATGCATTATAACCCCAGTCAACAATTACTTTTTTATTTTCTTTTGCCTCCAGGTTTATTAAAAATGCAGGCCCGTGGTCACGGCACCATGCATCGTTGGTGGGGTGAAAAAAGAACTCAACTTTAGTTAAATCAACTGCTGCATTTTGTAAATGACCCAATGCAAAATTTTTCATAGCCTCATCATTTACATTGATGTTTACCTTTTGCCCTTTAGCCAGTTCTTTTATAAACTGTGCATAATAAGGAAAAATGGTATGAATTTTTTCAGGCCATGATGCTTCTTTATGCGGCCAGCTTAACCAGGTTGCGGTTTGCGGTGCAAATTCTGCAGGGAAATGGTAGCCAAGTTGTTTAGGAGTCTGTAAGACTGGAAGACCGGAAGACAGAAAAGACGGGGCTTCTGGAATGTAGTATTTATTGTTAAACGAAATTTTCAATGTAATTAGTTTAAGGATTTTTTCAGACCATTAATCATCACTAATATTTCTTCACACATTTTATAAATTTTATTAAAATCTATTTCAGTAACAATATTTCTGCGTTTACCAATAAAAATACAGCCTACAACTTCTATATTCGATCTTAAGGCATACGATAAAAAACGGTTAAACTCAGGGTTAGTCTGCCCCGTTGAGCCTTCAGCAATGTTAAGTGATACAGAGTCGGCGGCTCTTTTAATTTGTGAGGTGAGTATATAAAGCTCTTCTTTTGGAAATGTTTTTGTAAGCTTATCTACTTCTTCTGAAAGGTCAAGTGCTTTTTGCCAAACAATCAATTTCTCAAATTTAAATGGCATCTCTTATATTTTGATTAGTAAAACAATCAACTTAGTCAAAAACTATACTACAGGGTTAATCTTCGCAACTTTCCGTCTTCCTGTCTTCCCGTCTTCCCAACTTATTCCTCATCAATATATCTTTTCGTAATCGGCTGATAAGAATCAATCCTCCTGTCTCTTAAAAAAGGCCAATGCGTTCTGTATCGGTCCGTTTTTTTCAAATCCAGTTCAATCACTTTTATTTCTTCTGCATCATGTGGTGCTTTGTATAAAACAGTGCCAAAAGGATTGCTTACAAATGATCCGCCCCAGAATTGCATCAAACCATCTTGCTCCAGCCCCACACGGTTTACACTTACTACATGTACTCCATTTGCAACAGCATGGCTGCGCTGTATGGTTTGCCATGCATTGTATTGCTCTGTGTTTGTTTCTTCATCTTGTGAAGTAGCCCAACCAATAGCCGTTGGGTAAAATAAAATTTCGGCACCCATTAAAGCAGTAATACGTGCCGCTTCAGGATACCATTGATCCCAGCAAATTAGTACACCAATAGTGGCAAACTTTGTTTTAAAAACTTTATAGCCTAAATCACCAGGGGTGAAATAAAATTTTTCGTAGTACGCAGGGTCATCCGGAATGTGCATTTTGCGGTACTTGCCTAAATAAGTGCCATCAGCATCCAGCACAGCAGTGGTGTTGTGATATAAACCTTCTGTACGTTTTTCAAATAAAGAGGCAATAATTACCACACCCAGTTCACCCGCCAGTTTGCTTAAAGCATCTGTACTGGGGCCGGGAATGCTTTCTGCCAGTTTAAAATTTTCGTAGTCTTCCACATCGCAAAAGTAGAGGGAAGTAAACAACTCCTGCAGGCAAACAATTTGTGCCCCTGCTGCAGCTGCCTCTTTTACTTTTTCAATGGCTTTATCTAAATTTTGCTGCTTGCCTGCCATGCAGCTCATTTGTACCAACGCTGTTTTTACTGTTGCCATAATGGTATTTTACTGCCGCAAATATAAAGTAAAAGCAGGGGTTGATTTAAACATTTTCTTACAGTAGTTCCTGCACATGTTTGTTAATGTTTTCACTTATTTTATCCATTGGTAAATCGTTGCTGTCCACACCAAACGGGTCTTCAATTTCTTCTGCAATTAATTCAAGGCTGGCCAGTACATAAAAAATAAAAGCCACCACCGGTATCATTAAATAACCCAGGTTAAAAACATAACCCCAGGGCAGCGTCATTACATAAAAGAAAATAAATTTTTTAATAAAGGCACTGTATGAAAAGGGGATGGGAGTGTTTTTAATCCTTTCGCAGGCACCGCATATATCAGTAAACGATATCAGCTCACCATTCAAAATAATAAGTTGTTCACCGGTAATTTTCTTGGCTTCATACAAACTGTTTACTTTTTTAAAAAGCAGTGCAGCCATTTGGTTGGGCAAATGTTTTTCATGGTCCAGCTCTGCAAGTTCGGGGTGCAGCTCTTCATCCAATGCAAGTCTCGTTTTTTCGCTGCGTAAATGATTTTTTAATATTACTGCATACTGCGGAATAAAAGTTTTAAAAAACGTACGGGTTTGTAAATCGTTTTTTGGCAAAATGCCGGAGAGCTTTAGTGCAAGGTTGCGGCTGTTGTTTACTAAAGCACCCCATAGTTTGCGGCCTTCCCACCAGCGGTCGTATGCAGTGTTGGTTCTAAACACCAGCAGTAAAGAAATTACAAAACCCAGCAGGCTGTGCATCAGCACAATATTTTTTACTTTATTGCCTTCGCTCCATTTCCAGTATTCAATTTCAAAAAAAGCAATTACACCAGAGTAAAGGGATATCAGTAAAATCATGGGCAGCAGTTTTAAAAACGTATCCGACTTATGAAACCGGAATATAAAACTGAGCCAGTCTTTAGGATTGTATTGTACCATAGTTTAGTGTTGATGTGCAAATGTAATTACACTTACTTACTTTTACTTAAACACATTTTATGCTGTTGATAATAATTGTGGGTTGCCTTATATTTTTTGGTATTTACAAAGCAGTCCCTAAAACTCCAGTTGAAAAAACACCCGGTGGCGAAGCTATTTTTGTAAATGATGTTATTCTTGAAAATAATATTGCTTTTTTCAGGGCATTAAATAAACAGCAAAAGCTGCAGTTTGAAAATGAGGTGAAAGAATTTTTAGAATACGTACAGATAACAGGCGTAAACACCACTGTGGATAACCTTGATAAAATACTGGTGGCAGCCAGTGCTGTAATACCTGTATTTGCTTTTCCGCAGTGGAAATATATTAACCTTGAAGAAGTGCTGCTGTACGGTGATACTTTTAATACACAGTTTGAAACAGCAGGTAACAACAGAACTATACAAGGGATGGTTGGCACCGGGTATATGAACGGAAAAATGCTGCTGAGTAAACATGCGCTGCAGGAAGGCTTTAAAAATGACAGCGATAAAAACAATACTGCCATACATGAGTTTGTGCATTTAATTGATATGGCTGATGGTGCTGCAGATGGATTGCCAGAGATTTTATTGCAAAAACAATATTCTTTGCCATGGCTGGATATGCTTTATAAAAAAACGAAGGAAATACTTGCAGAAAAATCAGATATTAACCCTTACGGCACCACCAACGAAGCAGAGTTTTTTGCTGTGGCAGCAGAATATTTTTTTGAACGCCCCGATTTGCTGGAACAAAAACACCCTGAGCTGTACAGGCTGCTGCAGCAAATATTTAAACAAGACCCAGAAGTGCTTTTGCAAAAAGGAAAAGCTAAAACAGGCCGTAACGATTTGTGTTATTGTGGCAGCGGATTTAAGTATAAAGACTGCTGCTGGAATAAAGACCAGCAAGTAACTGCATAAAAAAAAGAAACCACAAGGGTTTCTTTTTTACAAACTGTATTTTTTTTCTACTTATGCCTGTTTTACCAATTGTATTTCTGCTGATATTTTTACGTCTTCACTTACTAATAAACCACCTGCTTCTGTAACAGCATTCCAGTTAAGGCCAAAATCTTTACGGTTTATTTTGCCGCTTAAAGTAAAACCTGCTTTTGTATTGCCCCATGGGTCTTTTGCCACGCCGCCAAATTCAACACTCATTGTTATTGGTTTGGTAACATCTTTTATAGTAAGGTCACCGGTTAAAGTAAATTCATCGTTGCTTTTTTTAGAATAGCCAGTAGATGTAAAGCTTAATGCCGGGTATTTTTCTGCTTCAAAAAAATCTGCGCCTTTTAAGTGGCCATCACGCTGTTCGTTTCCGGTATCAACCGAGGCAGTATCTGCACTAAAACTTATGGCAGCATTTGAAAAATCTTCTGTTTCAGTTTCTGCTGCTGCGGTAAAGCTATTAAAGCTGCCAGTAACAGTAGTAATCATTAAGTGTTTTACTTTAAAATGTATTTCGCTGTGTGTGGGGTCTAATGCCCATTTTGTAGTTGCCATTTTTTTAAATTTAGTGCAAAGTACATTTCAATGTTTAAACATCAAAATTTATTTTGTTAAACTTTTTTAACAGGGCAGGGCTGTACGCATATTTTTAAAGCCATTTTGTATACCCTTGCCCTTACAACTGAGTAAGCAGTATTATTTTTGGTTGCAATTGGTAATTGCTATGGCTGCTTAGCAGTTAATAAGTAATTTGCGGCAACTATGATTTTAAAAATTCTTACAGTAACTGCCATGGCCAGTTTCGAAATTTATGCGGCACTGGTGGCAGCACATGCTTTTGGCTTAGATAACTGGGTTATTTTGGCCTGTACTTTAACCGGCGGTATTGCGGGTGTATTTATTGCGGCTTTTTTGGGCGAACGGATAGAAAAATTTATTGCAAAATATATACGCAAAAACAAAGCGCCTAAACCTAAAACAGGGCTTATTTACAAAATTTGGGATAAGTACGGTTTATATGGACTGGGCATTATTGGTACTTTTTTATTGGGAGCACCAGCCGCTATTGGTGTGGGCGTGGGTTTTAATGCAAACATGAAAAAACTGGTGCCTATTTGTTTAGTAACAGTGGTGGTACGCTGTTTTGTTTTTACTTTTTTTAGCGACTATATTAAAGGGCTGTTTTAAATGTTTATTGCAGCAGGGCCACATTTCCTTTTAAAGTAAGCACAGTATTATTGTCGCACAGCACATCAATTGTATAAACATAGACATCAGGTGTAAGTACAGCTCCTTTATATGTGCCATTCCATCCTGCACTGGCGTCATTGGCGTTAAAATTACTCTTCTCATACATCACTTCGCCCCAGCGGCTGAAAATGCGTAGCGTTTTTATTTTAAACAAGCCACCGCCTCTGGGGTAAAAAATGTCGTTTACACCATCGCCATTAGGGGTAAATGTGTTGGGTATAAATATATTGTTGCCATCGCATACTACATGTACTGTAACATTGTCTCTTGTTTTACAGCCACCAGCATTAACGGCTTCAGCAGTATATGTGGTGGTTTCTGTTGGCCTTACCGTTATTGAATGGCCATTGGTGGCAATAATGCTTGGTAAGTGTACCCATGTAACACTGCTTACATCTGCCGATACTGTTGGTGTTAGCCGCAGTGTTTGGCCAACGTTAATAGTTTTATCTGGTCCGGCATCAATTACAGGTATTGGGTATACCTGAACCACGGCATAGCCGGTATCCGTAAAGCAGTTTTTATCATCGGTGCCAATTACACGGTATGTGGTGGTGGCGGCAGGTGTGGCAAGCGGGGTTGCTAAAATTGTACTATTTAATCCTGTTGATGGTGACCAAACATAGGAATTTGCTCCGCTTGCATACAGCCTTACACCGCCGCCTCGGCATACGGTATCTCCAGCACTGCTAAGCATATTGAATGGCTGTTTTACATCAACCAAAATTGTATCATAATTTAAACAGCCGTTTACTGTAGTTCCGGTTACGGTGTATTTAATCAACGAATCCGGGCTGCATACAGGAGTTGCACAGTTTATGCAACTTAATCCAACCGCCGGCGACCATGTGTAAGTGGCTGCGCCTGATGCTCTCAAACTGATGCTTCTGCCACGGCATACTAATGTATCTATTCCTGCATCAATTACAGGTATTGCAAATGCTTCTACGGTTGTGTTAATAGTGTCTTTACAGCCGCTGCTGTTTTCTGCAATTAGCTGTATATTATAAACACCTGCCGTATTGTAAACTTGTTGAGGCGGATTTTGCAATGCAGAAATGTTTCCATTTCCGAAATTCCAAAGCCATTTTATAGAAGATGTGTCGGGGATAGATAATGCAGCAGTAAAGTTTACATGCAACTCTGCACAGCCATTTCTTGCATTGTTTATTAATGCCTGCGGCGAGGTAATAATTTTTACCGGTGCTGGCAACTGCAACGAGTCTATACAGCCATTTAAAGTGCTTACAACTAATTTTGGATAATATAAACCAGCTGTGGTATAATGATGCACTGGGTTTTGTAAAGCGGACGTACCACCATCACCAAAGTCCCAAGCATAGCCTGTTATTACATCGTTACTCACAGTTGACGAATCGCTGAAAGTTATAAAAGCTTCATCGCAGTAATTGGTGTTTACAAAACCAAAGTTAGCTAGTGCGCCGCTTACATAAATAGTGTCTGGACCCTGAATAGGTACCACACAACCATTGGTATCCACCAAAATCATTTTAGGTACATAAGTACCGGGTATGGTATAAGTATGTGATACAACAGAGTCTGGCGTTACGTTGGTGCTGCCGTCGTTATAATCCCATATAAACGAAATTCTGTCTTGTGTTACCGCATTAAAATTTACTGTTAAAGGTTTACAGCCATTTAGCGGACTGTAGGTAAAAGTACCTTGCGGACCACGTACAGTAATGATGCGTTGGGATACATCAACACAACCTCCGGGGCTGGTAACAGTAAGCCTGGTTACATACACGCCGCTGCTGGTATAAAAGTGTGTGGGATTGGCAGATGTAGTACTGGAGCCATCACCGAAATCCCAAACTGCTGATACATAGTTTTGAGAGTTATTGGTAAAAGTTACCAGCAGTGGGGGGCATGTACTTAAGGTATCGCTGATGCTATAAATGGATTGTGGAGAAACGATACGCACATAATCTGGCTTTATAAGTGAATCCACACAACCATATTGGTCTGTTATAAAAAGTTTTATAGTGTATAAGCCATCTGCACTATATTGATGTACCGGCGTTTGAGCATTAGATGTGTTGCCGTCTCCAAAATGCCATATATAGCTAAGTCCCGGCCCTGCCGAACTGTTGGCAAAGTGAATATCTTTTGTTGGGCATGATAAAGTGTCCGTAGTTGCAAAATCAGCTACGGGTTTTGATATAATTATAGGCTGGTTTAATGTGGTTGAATCATAGCAACCAAAACTGTCAACAATTTTTAACGAAACAGTATAATTTCCTGCTGCGGTATAAGTATGCAGAAATGGTGCAGCTGTTAATGTGTCAATAATCCCGTCGCCATAATTCCAAATCCATGTGTTAATAGGATTAAGTCCGTCACTTGTAGAATTGTCTGTAAATGTTACAGCACTTAATAAGCAAAAGCCAGGGGTGCTGGTAGTAAATGCTGCTGTTGGTCCGTTAACACGAATAAATAAATTTTTGGTAAGTGTGTCTGCACATCCCTGTATATCTGTTACTATCAGCATTACAGTGTAATTACCTGATTGCGTATATGTATGCGATATGTTTTGAGCAGTTACAGAGGTGCCGTCACCAAAATTCCAAACAAAAGAAGAAACATTGGCCAGTGTATTACCAATGGCTGCAAAATTTACCGGAGCGTATTTACATACGGTATCGGTTGAAGTAGTAAAGTTTGCTTTTTCATTCAATATACGCACACTGATATTTTTGCTATGCTCACAACCGGTTGTGTAATTTTTTACCAAAAGCGAAATATTATAAGTTCCGGTATCTGCGTAAGTATGTGAAGGGTTTTGCAGTATTGAAGTACTACCATCTCCAAAATCCCAATGCCATTCATCTGCACCAATAGAGGCATCAGAAAATTGAAAGAAAAATCTGTTATCGCAGTTGGGTGCTATTGTAAAATTAGCAATAGGTGGAGATATATGTATGTAATTCGAAAATTTAATGCTATCGCAGCATCCTCCATTGCAAACAATTAGTGTAACGTCAAAGTAACCTGTGTCCTGATATTGATAAACGGGATTTTGTGCTGTAGACGTACCTCCATCTCCAAAAAGCCAAAGCCAGTTTGTAACATTGCCCGTGCTCATATCAGTAAAAAAAACATCACTGAAAGCGCAAACATTTCTGGGGCTTGCACTAAAATTGGGGGTGGGTTCAACAGAAGCTGTAACACCTCTAGGGACTCTTACAGTATCAGTGCAGCGTCCAGCAGTGGTTACAATTAAAGTAATGTCATATTGCCCAGTGGCAAATGTATGCGATGGCGTAGGTAATGTTGAGGTTGTGCCATCTCCAAAGTCCCATTCATAACTAATTACTGGATCTGCTGATGTAACAGTAGATGAAAAAGTTAAAGTTAACGGGGAGCAACGGGCCACCGGTAAATTATTGATTACAGCATGCGGCGGTTGAATTTTTACAAAATCGGGTATTACCAAAGTGTCAGCACAGCCGTTGGCATTAACAGCAATTAGTGTAACAGTATATAATCCAGTAGCGGTATAGGTATGCGTTGGGTTACGTTGTGTAGAGGTATTGCCGTCTCCAAAATTCCATTCATAACTTATTGCTCCTGTACTTGCATTAATGAAATTTACAGTTAAAGGAGCTTTACATGACGTTGTAATTGGTGCGTTAAAAACAGCCAGCGGTTTGCCTATAATTGTAACAGTGCCAAAAGCAGTATCTAAACAACCTCCAAAATCTGCAATCAAGCTTATTATATATGTTCCCGCAGAAGTATATATTTTTGAAGGATTGATGGTAGTAGCATTTGTTCCATCTCCAAAATCCCAAATTACTGAAGATGGAGCCGGTGATGAATTATTAGTAAATGCTACCGCACTGTTTATGCAGGCTGTGGTTGTATTACTGAAAGAAGCATTGTAATTGCCAATATTAATAAAACTTGATTTTATAACTGTATCTGAACAGCCGTTTGCATTAGTGGTTATGAGCCTGATTGTATAACTTCCTGGATTGGTATAAATGTGCGAAGGATTGGCAGCAGTTGACGTGCCGCCATCTCCAAAAAGCCATTCGTAGTTAAGCGTACCCGAGCCTGTGGATGTATTTTGAAAATTTACTGTAAATGGAGCGGAACATGCATTGGTAACAGTGCTTGTAAAGTCTGCAGTTACAATGTCACTTACGCTAACATATTGGCTTTTGGTAACAATTTTACTGCACCCAAAACTATTTGTAACCCTGAGTGTAATATTGTAATTACCAGAGGTAATATATGTGTTGCCAGGGTTTTGAGTTGCACTCAATGTTCCATCTCCCAAATCCCATTGCCATTGCGTAATTGTTCCACTTCCTGCAGTACTTTCATCTGTGAAATTTACATTTAACGGTGTGCACCCAGTTAACGGTGTTCCCGTAAATACCACATTTGGCTGTGCATAAATTGAGATATATTGCTGTTTGGTTATTACAGCAGAGTCGCCTGCAGCGTTGTAAATAACCAATTTTATGTTATACTGTCCGGGATTGAAATAAGTAACCGAAGGGTTTTGTAAAAAAGAAATGGTGCCGTTACCCAAATCCCATTTCCAACTAATAGGATTACCAGTTGATTGGTCAGTAAAAACTACTAACTGAGGCGCACAGCCGGATATCGGCGTAGCCGAAAATTCAGGCGTAAGCTGTTGTGCTTTTATAAACGAACTTAAAAAAAGCAACGTGGTTACCAGGGTAAATTTTATAATACGGCAGCCTGCCATTTTGGTAAGTGCTATGATTTTTACTGAATAATGGATTAAGTACTACGTTTTGCAATACATATAAAACAAATACTAAAACTCAAAAATGAAGGAAAAATTGTGCAGCCGCAAGTATAATTGTGTAAGCAGGGAAATTTAGCTGCTGAAAAGGGTGTACGCAGTATTATTGTTTTAAAAGGGCGTTTTTTTTACACAATTTATTGCCTTTGCATGTGTAGAATATCCGGCTCTGTGGTGCCCCATGGGGCCAGTTCCATAATTGGTACGGCCTTTTTAGTGAACTTCCATTCCCGGCTTAAAAACGCAAATGAAGGAAAGGTTGTAGCCGGTAGTGTAATCACCAGTTTACTGTAATCACTATTACTGCTCCAGGTGCCATTTATGGTAAAAAGGCTGTTAGTTGCAGTCATTACACCGTCATAATAGGTATTTTTTAGAAGCTTAAATGTGATACCACTATACTGGGCAGTAATGTCGGCGCCGTTATCAGATGCAAAGTGAACGGTGAAATCTTTATTTAAAATATTATCCTCAAAATATTGTTCCAGTGCATTTTGGTTTGGTGTAACAATACTGCCTTTTTTGCAACCCGTAAAAAGCAGTAATGCAGCCATTACAATGGCTATAATAAATCTGGACTTATAAATAACTAATGGCATGTTGCTCCGTTTAAATTGAGTAAATATGTTTATACTTTTCATGGGCATAATTAATAAAGTGGGTACTGTTTAATGTTTCACCTGTTGCCTGTTTACATAACTCTTCTGATGTGTAATACCTGCCGTGTTTGTATATGTTTGATGACAGCCAGTTTAAAACCGTTGCATTATTACCGGCTGCTATTTCCTGTTTTAAAGACTTGTTTTTATCTTCAAGTGCTGCATATAGCTGTGCCGCATACAAACTTCCTAAGCTATAAGTGGCAAAATAGCCAAAACTGCCATGGCTCCAGTGTACATCCTGCAAACAACCCTGTTTATCATCCGGAACGGTAACACCTAAATATTTTTGATAGTGTTCGTTCCAGTATGCCGGAATATCTGCCGCAGCAATTTCACCAGCAATCAGCAGCTTTTCAATTTCATAACGTATCATTACATGAAAATGGTATGTTACTTCATCGGCTTCTGTTCTTATTAAACTCGGCTCAACTTTATTTATGCCTTTGTAGAATTCATTAACAGAAATAGTGCCAAGCTGTTGCTTAAAGGAAGACTTTAACAAACCTTGGTTATGTTCCCAAAATGGCAAACTGCGCCCAATATTATTTTCCCACAGCCGGCTTTGGCTTTCATGTATACTAAGGCTGCAATATTCGCCAAGCGGCATGCCGTACTCTTCACCTGGCAAACCCTGTTCATATAAGGCGTGGCCACCTTCATGTATGCAGCTCCATGTCATATTGGTAAAATCATTTTCGTCAATACGGGTGGTAACCCTCACATCTGCATTGCTAAAATTAGTGGTAAAAGGGTGTTCGCTAATATCCTGACGGCCTGCTTCAAAGTTGTAACCCATGCGTTTTAAAAGTTCCATTCCAAATTTCCACTGGGTATCTTTATCAAAATGCTGGTGTAAAAAGCTGTCGTTTGTTTGTGGCCTGCTTTGTATTAATTGTAATAGATGCAGTAGCTGAGGTTTTAAATCTGCAAAAATTTTATCAGTAATGGTTACGTTTAATCCTTTGTCAAAATCATTCATTAAAGCACTGTAAGGATGATCAGTAAAGCCCAAAATTTGTGCTTCTTCTTTTTTTAACTGTATCAGATCATGCAGGGGCTTTTCAAAAACAGCAAAGCTGTTTTCTTTACGTGCCCGTATCCATGCATGAAAGGATTTATTTACAGTTTCGCTCATTTTTCGTACAAACTGGCTGGTAAATTTTTGTGCTTTTGTATAATCGTAATAACTTAAGGCTATATTCCTTGCTTGCCTGTCTGATAGATCATTTTTCTCAAGCAGTGTATTAAGTAAAGCACCTGTTTTTTCATTGGCAAACAACTGGTGTGCCAGCTCATTTAAAGTGGCAATTTGCCTTCCTCTAAAATGGCTGCCATTTGGTGGCATATAAGTTTCCTGATCCCATTGCAATACTGCAGATGCGTATTTTACATCGGCAATTTGTTGCATCTTTGTTACATACTCATTGTATAATTCAGTACTGGTCATTTTTAATTTTTTCAGAATGAAAGTTCAAGATATTACAAGTTTGTTAGAAAAACTGGCACCACCGGCTTTGCAGGAAAATTACGATAATGCCGGTTTGCTTACTGGTAACAATAGTTGGGAGTGCACGGGTATTTTAGTTTCGCTTGATGTTACGGAAGCTGTGGTGATGGAAGCTGCAGAAAAAAAGTGCAATCTTATAGTGGCGCATCACCCTGTAATTTTTAGTGGACTTAAAAAAATTACAGGTAGCAATTATGTAGAACAAACTATTATAACCGCCATTAAAAACGATATTGCTATTTATGCTATTCATACCAATTTAGATAATGTATTACATGGTGTAAATGCAAAACTAGCCGATAAGCTGGGGCTTATAAACCGGCAGGTGCTGTTGCCCAAACAAGGCGGTTTAAAAAAACTTTTTGTATTTGTGCCAAACGCACATGCGGCTCAGGTAAGAGAAGCCATATATAATGCCGGCGGTGGCCATATTGGCAATTACAGCGAGTGCAGTTTTAACAGCAGCGGCATTGGTACTTATAAAGCAGGTGAAGGCAGCGAGCCTTTTTTGGGTACTATTGGCCATCAACATACTGAGGCAGAAACTAAAATTGAAATTGTTTTTCCTTTATGGCTGGAAAAAGAGCTGGTAAAAGCTATGAAAGCGGCTCATCCATACGAAGAAGTGGCATTTGATATAGTTAGTTTAGACAATACACATGCTGCTATAGGCAGTGGATTGGTTGGGGATTTGCCAATGCTAATGAGTGAAAATGAACTACTTACCCTAGTAAAAGCCAAATTTGGACTTTCCGTAATAAAACATACAGCCTTAAAAGGCAAGCCCGTTAAAAAAGTGGCTTTATGCGGCGGAGCCGGTAGTTTTTTAACAAAGGCTGCTATTTCTGCCGGTGCAGACTTTTATATTAGTGCCGATTTTAAATATCATGAATTTTTTGATGCTAATGGCCGCTTGGTAATTGCCGATATTGGACATTACGAAAGCGAACAGTTTACTATAGCACTTTTGAGTGAATTTTTGCAGGAAAAATTCCCTACCTTTGCCGTCCTTAAAACGGGAGTTGTAACCAACCCGGTGTGTTATTTTGCCTGAAATGCTGAATAAGCTGATACAGTACAAGTGAGTGACACAACGATGATGGCAAAAGGGAGACAGCCCGTTTCATAAAAAATCAAACAACAAAATAAACATGGCAAAAGTTGCAGATTTCTCCGTTGAAGAAAAATTAAAGTCGCTGGTTCGTTTGCAGAAAATAGATTGCAAGCTGGATGAAATTCAGATTTTAAAAGGCGAATTGCCGATGGAAGTAAAAGACCTGGAAGATGAAATTGAAGGTTTGCATGCTAGGCAAACCCGTATTGAAGAAGAAATTAACGGTATACAGGAGTTTATTGAGCAAAAGAAAAACGGTATTAAAGAAGCTGAAGCTTTAGTAAAAAAATACGAAAAGCAAAGTGAGAACGTAAAGAACAACCGTGAGTTTGAAGCCATTAATAAAGAGATTGAAATGCAAACGCTGGAAGTGAAGCTTTGCGAAAAACATATAAAAGATGCTACAGAGGAAATTGCAGATAAAGCAAGACAACTGGAAGGTGCAAAAAAAGCGGTAAGCACTAAAGAGGCCAACTTGAGTGGCAAAAAAGGGGAACTTGAAAAAATTATTGGCGAAACTGAGAAAGAAGAAAAACATTACAACGAAGAAGGGGCTACTGCACGTAAAGATGTGGATGAGCGCCTGCTGGTGAGTTACGACCGCATTCGCAACAATTATCGCAATGGTTTGGCAGTGGTACCGGTGGAAAGAGATAGTTGCGGTGGTTGCTTCCACGCAATACCTCCACAAAAACAAAGCGAAATTAAACTGCGTAAAAAAGTAATGGTTTGCGAAAACTGTGGCCGTGTACTGGT
>JAGVCC010000049.1 GCA_020059395.1 Chitinophagales bacterium
CATTCATCTGCTTATAACTACCGGGCTAACAAATCAGCAGCCATGCTGGCAAAACTTATTGGAGAAGATGGCAGCATGTACACAGCTGAAGCCAATAAAATTTATACAGCCATGCAAACTAATTTATGGTTGAAAGATAAAGGCTGGTATGCGGAGTATAAAGACTTGCTGGGTTTAAAACAGGTGCATCCATCTGCTGCATTGTGGACGGTGTACCATGCAATAGATGAAGGCGCAGCCACAGCGCAACAACAATATCAATTGCTGCGCTATACAGATAATTACCTTCCGCACATACCCATAAAAATTAACGGACTTAAAGATGAAGGCTATTACTTATTGGCCACCAGCAACTGGCAGCCTTACACATGGAGCATAAATAATGTGGCATTAGGAGAAAACCTCCATGCGGCATTAGCATACTGGCAGGGCGGCGAAAATGACAATGCTTTTAAATTATGGAAAAGCACTTTAGTAGAAAGTATGTATGCAAGTGCCAGCCCCGGCGGTTTGCAGCAGTTATCTTTTTACGATGCAGTTCGTGGTGAACTGTACCGTGACTTTGCCGACGGTATTGGCATGGCAGCCCGTACATTAACAGAGGGTTTGTTTGGCATTTTACCCGATGCACTCAATGATAAATTATTAATAAAGCCGGGCTTTCCATCATCATGGCAGTTTGCAAAATTATCGGTGCCGGATATTAGTATTGATTTTAAGCAACAGGGTAATGCTTCTGTATATAATATTACACAATCGTACAGCAAATTATTAAATATAACGCTGCAATTGAAAGCATCGAAAGATAAAGTGGTTAGTGTTACTGTAAATGGCAAGCTTGCAAAATTTAAGTGGGATGATAATTCTTTTGGACAACCGGGTATAATACTTGAAATAGGAAAAATTAAAAATGCAGTAATAAAAATTGTTTGGGGTGGAAATGCATTTGGTTTTGCCAATGGCCCTCTGCAATCGACTAATACAGTATTACCCGACAGCATTAATTTGGGCAAAGCTATTTGTTTACAAGTTATTGACCCCACACAATGCCTGTCTGAATACAGCATTTCCGGTAATGGATTAAATTATTGGCCAGCCGTTGTTGGAGATTTTAATTTTTTCTTTTTAAGATTAAAGCAAGGCGAAGCCGAATGGATAGCACCTTATTCTTTTACTGAGCAAGAAATTAGAATACTTGAGGAGCAAGTTTTGTTATTGCCTGAAAAGAATTACGAATTTAAACCTGTAAATCTTAACCCATATTTTAATGCTCAGGTAACACAAATTTTTAAAAATAAATACTTAACCCCCCGCCCACAAGCACCTACGTTGCAGCTTCCATGGCAAGGGATAGGCAACTGGTGTTACCCCCTGGTAAATGCTGTAATAAATGATAGCGGTATGAGGAGTAAAGCAGGAAAGGAAAACAAAATATGGTTTAAGAAACTGCCGCTTCAAACACCTGGCTCTTTGGATTCAAATAATATAATTTTCACTTCACGTTGGGATAATTACCCAGCCGCAGTAACCGTTCCGTTAAGCGGTAAAGCATGGTATGCTTATTTACTAGTGGCAGGCAGCACCAATCACATGCAAAGTCAGTTTACCAATGCAAAAATTACCGTTACATATACAGATGGGCAAGAGGAGGAGCAGCCATTAATTAACCCTTTTAACTGGAACCCAATTGAGCAAGAGTATTTAAATGATGGCTATGCTTTTAAGCCAAACAGATACGGCACTTACAGATTGTTATTAAAATCAGGAGAGTTTGTAAAAGAAATAAAAGACTTTACTTCAATAAAAGGGTTTAGTAACAGAGTTATTGATGGTGGCGCAGCTACTTTGCTAGGACTGAATCTAAATAATACAAAAGAATTAAAGAGTTTGAGAATTGAAACTTTAGCAAATGATGTGGTGGTGGGGTTGATGAGTGTGACGCTGGTATTAGATAATTAATTCGGTAAACTATGTGTTCACCTATGTGCCTCTATGTTCTATGTGGTGAAAAAATTGGAACCACATAGGCACAGTAGGAACATAGAAAAACACATAGGTTAATTTTTGGCACCATATTTTTAAGTAATTACAATTAAATAAGATTAATAAACTCAGTATACAACATGCCACTCAAAAAAATTCTTGTTGCACTTACATTTTCATGCACCCTTGCAAACGTTACAGCCCAAAAAATAAACCGCAAAGCATTAGTACAACGCCACACGGTTGTAAACACCAAAATGGATACACTGGCATCCCTCACTGCAGGCAATGGCATATTTGCATTTACGGTAGATGCTACCGGCCTGCAATCGTTTCCTGATTATTATGCAAAAGGAGTTCCACTTGGCACACAAAGCGAATGGGGCTGGCACAGTTTTCCCAATACAAAAAATTATAAAGAAGAAGAAGGCTTAAAAACTTATAACCTTAATGGCCGTGATGTTAAATACATGGTGCAATGGAATAACCCGGAGCAGCATAAAAATGCAGCCAACTACTTCCGGCAAAATTTACACCGCCTGCATTTGGCCAATATTGGTTTAGAAATTACAAAAACCGATGGCACATTGTACAAACCCGAAGATGTAAAAAACATCCACCAAACATTAGATATGTGGGCAGGAGAAATCCACTCAAAATTTACAGTAGAAAATATTCCGGTGGAAGTAATAACCTATTGCCATCAGCACCAGGATGCCGTGGGTGTAAAAATAAATTCGCCATTAATTGAAAAAGGAAAAATAAAAATCCGTTTTCGTTTACCTTACCCAACAGGCAGTTGGGGAGATGTGGGTAATAGTTTTGCCAACGATGATAAACACAGTTCCATACTTAAAGAATCATCACACAACTCCGCAGCAATAACACATGAGATAGACACAACAGCATACCGTCTTAATCTGCAATGGAGCAGCCGTGCAGACATCAGCAAAAAGCAAGATCATTACTTTACACTCTCTCCTTATGGCGCTGCAAGTTTTTCATTAAGTTGTCAGTTTTCAGCATTACAAAAAAACAACCAACTCTCTTTTACACAAATACAAAGCAACAGCCACACACAGTGGCAACAGTTTTGGCAAAGCGGTGGTGCCATAGATTTTAACGGCAGTACAGATGAAAGAGCAAAAGAACTGGAACGCAGAATTATTTTATCGCAGTACTTAACAAAAGTAAACTGCGGCGGCAGCAACCCACCGCAGGAAACTGGTTTAACCTACAACAGCTGGTTTGGCAAACCACATATGGAAATGCACTGGTGGCATGCCGTGCATTTTGCATTATGGGGCCGGCTGGATATTTTAGAAAAACAAATGAGCTGGTACAACCGTGCCGCCCCCATTGCAAAATCCATTGCACAGCGCCAGGGTTATGAAGGTTTACGCTGGCAAAAAATGACTGATAATGATGGCAGAGAAGTGCCCTCTTCTATTGGTGCATTTTTAATTTGGCAGCAGCCGCATTATATTTATTTTACGGAGTTAATTTACCGGCAAAAAAACAATCCGCAAACTTTAAACAAGTACAAAGATTTTGTTTTTGCCACCGCAGATTTTATGGCATCATTTGCCCGTTATGATTCGGCTAAACAAAAATATGTATTGGGCAAAGGAGTAATTGCAGCGCAGGAGCGCTTTAAAGCAGAAGAAACTTTTAACCCCACTTATGAATTAGTGTATTGGCACTGGGCATTGCAAACAGCACAACAGTGGAGAGAACGTTTACATTTGCCCCGCAACAAAAAATGGGATGAAGTAATAAAGGACTTATCACCGCTGCCACTGCAAGGCAACAAATATTTATTTACAGAAAGCGCCACCGATTCTTACACCAATCCTGAATTTAAAACAGACCACCCATCTGTATTTGGCGCATTGGGTATGCTGCCGCAAACACCCATGCTTAATAAACAAACCATGCAAAATACATTTAACTGGATTTGGGATAACTGGAGCTGGAACGAAACCTGGGGCTGGGATTTTCCTATGACAGCCATGACGGCAACAAGATTGAACAATCCTGATAAAGCCATAGATGCATTATTAATGCCCATTACTACCAACACCTATTTACCCAACGGGCACAACTATCAGGATGGCCGCCTTACATTGTACCTGCCGGGTAATGGTGGCTTGCTTACTGCCATTGCCATGATGACGGCAGGCTATGATAATGGCACAACTTTACCTGGCATACCGAGAAATGGAAAGTGGAAAGTGAAATGGGAAGGATTGAAGAAGATGCCTTAAAAAAATTTAAGGTTGTTAAAAGCTGCTGTAACAGTATTGTTTACCTTTTTGCGGCACCATACTCATAAGGTATGCTTTGTTGTTCTTAATTACATCAATGTATCAACCCAACACTTCACCATCGTCTGTATTTTTAGTTTTTACTTTTTTTTACAACAACTTACAGCTTGGTATTTTAATTATGTTATCGAACACTTTAACAAATACAAAGCCCGCTGTGGACACTAGCAAAAACAAACCTTAATGCAAAACATCAAAATTTTCATTTCGCTGTTTTTCTGTATTTTTTATAAACCTTATTTCTTCCAATAAATTGTACCCACTGAATGAAATTGAATTCAAGCTGGTCGAACATCATTTTTTCGCCATTAATAGACAGGTGCAGGTTGGGAATATAGCGCATATTGGTACGCAGTAAACTGGTACCTGTTTTTGTTATCCTGATATCCCAGCCAAAAATAAAACCCAACGCAGGTTTTGTATCGGCATAGGCAGTTCCGTTTACATTCATACTTAATTTTTCTACAGAACCGGTGACCCCTGCAAATGGTACAAAACCCAGATAATTAAATAAATTTTTGTACGCTTCAAGCATGAAAGAGTGGCGGCGTAATCTTATTTTATCATCAAACCCATATATTGTATTACCCATTGTTCTGTACGAAATTCCCATGTTCATATCTTGCTTATTAAAAAACCGGCCAAAAGTTATATCAGGCAAGAAACCACCAATAAACTCATTATGCAAATGCGGATAATACTTTTGTAAAAAAGGGGATTTACTAACCTGTAACCCGGCAGATGGGCCAATACCCCAATACCAACTGCTTAACTTTTTTTCTTTTTGTAAAACCTTGTACTTATTGTTTTCATTGCTTACAAATTCTTTTCTGCGTAAATTTTTATCTGAATCAAAATACTTTGATACAGACATTTGAAAACTAAACGGGCTTACTTTTATACTGCCGGTTAATGAAGGTGAAGTGTTATAAGAAAATTTTGTCAGCGGCTGGTATTGGCCATTAACAGCAAATAAATACTTATTGGTTGTATAAGTTAACCCTACTTGTAAGGGGTAAACCGTTTTTTGAAATTCCGGAGCCTTGTATTTATACTTTTCATCTTTTAACTGCTGTTGAAAATTCAGTACTCTGAATCCAATACCGGCATAAGGGCTCAATCGGCCAGGTTTTAGTGCCATTGGGTATAACTTCAACCCACAATCAACACCTTGTGTATACCTTAAAATATCAAAATCGGCAGGCGTGGATTTAATTGCTAAAAATGGCAATGGAAAATTTACATAAAACTCGGTATGTCCCCAAAAATGCACACCACCAATACTAAGCCGTGGAAGTGCCACTGCAGAAAAATCGGCGCTTTTAGAACTGCCATTTTTTATAAAAGTACTGGTGCCGCCTCCTGATACTAAAAAGTCTGCGCCTATTGTTGTAGCTGCAAAAGTAGTGCTTTTGGTTAAATACCTTTCTGTGTAAACAGTATCAGTTTGAGCTTTACTTGTAAATGAAATAAGAAGTAGCCCAGCGTAAATGAAGAAATGTTTCATTAAGTTTAATTATTTAAGCTTATTTATTTTTTTAATGGTACTAAATACTGCCTTGACCATTTAACAATTAAAGGAATAAAAATAGCAGATGGCAAAAGCCAGGAGATAAATGAAAGTTTGTGGGCAGTATTTACCACTAAAAAAGCAGTAAATGCAGCTATATAGGCGCCTGCCATTCTTTGCAAATGAAAGAGCAGCCAATAGTTCTTTGCTTTTATAAAACCCCTGTAAGTTTTGTAATCCTGATACACAAATGCAAATCCACGCCATGCAAAAAGCAATAGTACTATGCCAAAGTATTGTTTGCTTAAAAGCAACTGTGTGCCAACTTTTAAAAACCAAAAAGATCCCACTGTCATAAAAACTTGCAACAGCCAGTCTATAAAAACTGGTTTTTGTCCATCATGAATTTTTTTAAGCTTTAAATAGCGCCACGAAGTAGCCGTCATATAAATGGTAAAAACACCAACTGCAAATAAAAAAGTATTTGTATGAATGATAGCCAATCCAAAAGAAGAAAAGCCAACAGCCAGCATTGCAACAGCGAAAATTTTCCCTAATTGCTTATGCTTTTTATTTCCTTTTTTTACAATCATAATGTAAGACCCAAGCAATAAACCAACTACCCCACCGCTAATATGAAGTACTAATAAAAAATTGAATAACAGGTTCATGTATTTCAATTATGATTTTTCGCAAGCAGCTTTTAACAAATCCAATCCTTGCTGGTTAGTTTTTTCCATGGCTGCTTTTGCGCCAAAAAGCCACATAAAAAAAGCATCTACAGCGCCAGACGTTACCTTAAAATCCTGTTTCACTGCTACTCCCGTGGCAGTTTCGGTAAAATAATAATCGAAGGTGGGTTTGGCTTTAAAGGGTTTTTGAATATCGCATTCCATACCAATAAACTTACCTTCTTCAATTTTTTTTATTTCCTGATAGCCCAAATCTTTGCCTTTGTTACCATCCCAATGATATTGTGCGCCAACTGTACCATCGGCTCCTTTTACTTCATATTTTTGAGTAGAATCTTGTGCCAAAAATGGCGACCATTTGGGGAAATTTTTTAAATACTTCACCATTTCAAATGCTTTTTCTTTTGGGGTATTTATACTCACAGTCTTTATAATTTGAATGTTTTTTAAACTGCTTGATTGATAAAATCCAAAACCAATAAAGAGGGCAAGTGCTATCACTATAATTGAAAGTATCATTTTTATTTTCATTTTATTGTATTTGCAATTTTTTTAAAAAATGAGGCATTTATCTTGTCAACATGAGATAAATACCTGAATAATTCTTGACTAGTTCATCGGTGTAATATCCCTTACTTCAACGGTACCGCCCATGTAAAGGATAGGGCATTTTTTAGCTAATTCAGATGCCGCCTCCATAGAGTCTGCTTTTAAAATCATATTGCCGCCCAAGGTTTGTCCTTCAGCAATATGTATACCCGGTGTAGTACTTTGGTCGGCAGCAATTACCAAACCGTCAAAACCCAGTTGATGGGTGCTTACCAGTTTGCCCTGCATGGCGATATTACCAATAAATTCCCCCCAGCTTTTGTGCATTTCTTCCATTTGCGCTGGTGTTGGCAGTTCGTTGGTTGGTTCAAAACGGAACATTAGCATAAATTCTTTAGAGTCTGTCATTTTAAAAATTTTTAATTGTTAATTGATGTTGTAAAAGTGTTGCATATTTTTTATCCGTCTCTTGTCATATGACAAGAAGTTTTATTCGCTCAAAATTTTCTTTCTTATTCGGCTTAAAGAAGCATCAATAATACTTAAAAAAGCAGCAATTTGTCTTAAATGATCATTCTGTATAATTGTATTGGCATTAAAATTTTTCAACAATAAATACCCGGTAGCAGGAGTAGTTACACTAATACTTGTTTTGAATAAGAATGATGGGTTTACCCACTTTCCCTTTTCATCACTTTTTTCGCAGCAAACTTTGCAGCATTGTTTTGCGGTTAAGTGGGTTAACACTACATCAAAAATGGAGAGTTGAACGTCCATCCAGACCCTTAATTGGCTATTTGTGGGAACTTCAATGTTCCCTTTTTGGGGCTGCATGTTTGCAATAACGCTACTTGAATTAAAAGAAAAAGAAATACTCACAATTGATAACCTTATTAATTTTGGTATACTCATTTTGAAAAAAATAATCTTTGCAAAAGTGCAGATGGCGAATTGTACCCGAGCGACAAAATCTACCTGATAAGCCTCAAAATATCTCACGACGCACAAATTATTTGGGGCGCTAACAAAGCATTATTATTCAAAGCAAAATTCCATTCTTTCTATTGCAACATGTACTAAAACAACTCATTTGGGATGAGTTTGTGGCAAAGGGGAGATTTAGGGAGGAGGGTTTTTAAAAATATACAACCCAAATTGCGGCTAAGCACTGCTTATTTGAGTGGTTTAATATCCTGCAGCAGGTTCTTTACCGTTGAGAGGTACGATTTGCCAACTAGTATGGGCTCGTTTACGTTCTTTATTAAAAGCTTTAAACCTTGTGCATCACCTATAATTCTTTCAACTTTATTAAGGTTTACAATATAGCTTCTGTTACACCTAGCAATGGCATTGAGGTGTTTTATTTTATCAGCCGTATTTTTTAATGTATTCCGTAAAATGGTGGTTTTAACTGCTTGTTCGGCCATATAATGTACCGTTATATAATTGTCTGCCGAGCTTATAAACAGAAAGTTATTTACTTCAATTTCAACCGCCTCACCAATTCCCGTGCCCGTAAGTGTAATAAAATCGGTTTTCAGCTTAATAGTTGGGGCTTTATTTAAATTAGATGTTGTTCTTGTGGCATCTTCGCTTACTGCATCTTCACGTGCAGGTATGTTTTTTGTCTGATACTCCTGAAGTATTGTATTCCATAAAATAGCCTCATTCCTATATTTATCTTTTAGCCATTTTTGTTTGGTTAAAATAGAAAATGTTACGGGAAAAGCAGCCAAAGGCAACGTATATGAAACAGAAATTAAAAAAGTAATTAAATTCAAAGGGGTAGCATCAAAAATATTATGTGCAATGAGATTTACCACGGAAATCACAATTAGTATTAAACAAATATAACATACTTCTTTTATTACAGTCCATTTGGCTTCGTGAAAAAAATTAGGGAAAACCCATGGTATAACCACAGTGAGCAAAACACAAATGACTAGTGTTATACCTGAATATAAAAGTGCGTAATTCGTTTTTGTTTTTGCATCTAATAGATTTATATTAAATGGTTCCAAAACATACAACATTAAAAAAACTGTTGCAGCAGCAATAATACAAACCAGCAGTTGCTTTTTATGCTGTTTAAATGTTGGGAAGGGCTGTTTTAAAGCTGATAAATCAAAATTCACAATCTGGAAAACTATAAAATTTAAAACGCAAATATACTTAATAAAAGAAAGCTGTTTTCGTAAACTTAAGTGACGCCTTTTATTAAACATGTTACACCTGTAAAAATTGTAGTAAGTTGGTTATGGTTACGCTATTAAAATGGAAAAGCAGATAATAATTATGTGATTGTATGTATTACAGAAAGGCTGTTGCAAAATCTGATTGGCGCTATGGCGCTTAATTATTTTTTACCTGTGCTTTATTTAAGCATAAAAAAAACAATCGGCAATAATCAACTTAAATAGAAACTTAACGATAGTTATGTAGTAGAACATTTATACTAAAACGAATAATCAATACTATCATACAAAATACTCAGTTTAAATTTTTTTTTCACACTTATTCAGTAGTTGCTTCGTTTGGTTTAATTGATGTTGACCAGTTGGTAGAGCAAAAAATTATTCTCAAAAGTAAAGCTAATTTCAATTTTATCAGAAGCCATCCAAATCCTGTAAATAATTCCGGAATATAGACTGTTTTAGGATGGTAAAATTCTTAAAGTACTGTTTTTCAACTACAAATTTACTGGCACGGTTATTACAAATACATGCACAACCTATAAATCGTATCTGTGAAAAAAAATACTCCTCTCCCTCTTTTACTTCTTGCACTGATATTTACAGGATGTATTAAAAAAGCTTTTCCAGATGACGGCACAACTGTTCCCGAAGAACAGCAAACAAAGAATAACCTGCTGCCCACTGCCGGATTTAAATTTAATACCAGTAGTGAAATTGAGGTAGAAATAACCACCTTGGACTATGATGATAATCCGGTGCCAGGAATACGCATAAACATTTTTAGTGATTATCCTGAAAACGGCGGCAGTAAAATACTCAGTTGTTTTACCGGGGCAAACGAAGTTCATCTGCTTAACCAGCCACCCACAGATTTAGCAAATACAACATTATTTGGCACACAAAGCGACAGAAGCAATCCTGCAACCGCACAGTATTATTTAACAAGAAATAATTTACCTTTTGCAATTGACATTGCAAAAGCGTTTGAATACCCCGTTGAGAAAAAGGTAATAACACAGGCACATCTTAAATTTTATCAATGGGCAGCATTGGGCGGATGGCAATACAGAGACTGGTATATTATTACCACAACAGACTACCGTAATGCAGCTGATATTTTTAAAAGCTAAATATTAAAAAGGAACTAAATTATTTTATATAAACTCGTTTTCATTTTCAATGCCTTGGGTTAGGCAGAGAAAGCTGTTCAGTCTTGAACGGCTTTTCTTTTTTTTACAGCTCATTATGCACCACATTGTTCAAGCAACCGTTTGCACGGCGCAGTAAAACCGCAACAAAAAAATCGTATTTTTACACAAACCAGATTTTGACTGCCATGCACAAAATTGATTTAACAGATTCCTTAGAAAAAGTACCCGTAAAAATATTTTCTAACTCTGCCCACGGCTCTGCATTTGTTGCACGCCAAATAGCTGATTTAATACGCCAGAAAGAACATGAAGGAAAAAAATGTGTGATTGGTTTGGCAACGGGTTCTTCACCCAAAACTTTATATACCGAACTGGTTCGTATGCACCAGCAGGAAAATCTGAGTTTTAAAAACGTAATCACATTCAATCTGGATCAATATTACCCAATGGATAAAGATGCGCTGCAGAGTTATCATTACTTCATGCGTAAAAATTTATTTGAGCATACTGATATTGATCCTGCAAATTATCACCTGCCCGATGGAATGATACCAAAAGACAAAGTGAAAGCCCATTGTTTGGACTATGAAAAACAAATTGAAGCCGCTGGTGGGTTGGATTTACAAATACTGGGCATTGGTGTAAACGGACACATTGGCTTTAACGAACCGGGCAGCGGCATTTACAGCAAAACACGTTTAGTTACTTTAGATAACAGTACCCGTATGGCTAATGCCTACGAGTTTGGTAATATGAGCGAAGTTCCACGTATGGCTATAACAATGGGCATAAGCACTATATTAAAAAGTAAAAAAATAATTTTAATGGCATGGGGCCAAACAAAGGCTCCTGTAATTCAAAAAGCCATTGAGCTGGATGATACAGAAGATATACCGGCATCGCTGCTGCAAAATCATGATGACTGCACATTTGTTGTAGATGAAACCGCTGCCAGTGAACTGACACGTTTTAAAAGCCCATGGCTTACCGGTGAATGTGAGTGGGATGCAAAAATGGTACGCCGTGCCGTTACTAACCTTGCTTTAAAACTACATAAGCCTGTGCTTAGCTTAACCACAGAAGATTATAATGATAATGGACTGAATGATTTAATAACGGAGAAAGGAAATGCCTACGATATAAATTTAGAGGTGTTTTATCAGTTAAGAGATTCTATTACAGGATGGCCCGGTGGAAAGCCGGGTATGCAATTGCAAAAACATCCTGAACGCAGTGAACCCTTTCCCAAAAAAGTCATCCTCTTCTCCCCTCACCCTGATGATGATATTATTAGTATGGGCGGCACATTTATGCGCCTGCATGATCAGGGACATGAAGTGCATGTGGCATACCAAACCAGCGGCAACATAGCCGTAACCGACGAGTTTGTAACAAGGTTTATAGATTTTGCTGTGGGTTTTGAAAGTATGTTTGATATTGATGAAACCAAAAGCAAAAGAATTTTAGATACTGCCATTTCATTTCTAAAAACAAAAAAATCTACTGAAAAAGATACACCTGAAATACGAGCAATTAAAGGATTGATAAGAAGATGCGAAGCAAAAGCCACCTGTAAATATGTTGGATTAACTGATGCACAGATTCATTTTCAAAACTTACCTTTTTATGAAACAGGTACTATTGAAAAAAATCCAATGAGCGAAGCGGATGTGCAATTGACAATAGATTTATTAAACAAAATACAACCGCAGCAAATTTATTGTGCCGGAGATTTTGCCGACCCACACGGCACACATAAAGTGTGCTTTGATGTTGTGCTGGAAGCTTTAAAGCGCTTGAAAGTTGAAAGTGAACAGTTAAAAACAGAAAGGCACTGGATACACAGTTGCTGGCTTTGGTTATATAAAGGCGCCTGGCAGGAATGGGATATTACCGAAATTGAAATGGCCATACCTATGAGCCCCGACCAGGTTACAAAAAAACGCAACGGTATTTTTATTCATCAATCGCAAAAAGATACGGTGCCTTTTCAGGGCAGCGACAGCCGTGAATTTTGGCAGCGTGCCGAAGAAAGAAATGCCGCAACTGCTAAGCTTTACGCACAATTAGGTTTAACGCAGTATGCAGCTATGGAGGCTTTTGTACGATGGAAGTTTTAAAATCTTAATAGTACAATAAAAGCTGTATGGTGTTATCCCATACAGCTTTTTTATACCGTTATAGCCCTACTCTTTTTTTGATGTTGCATCTTCCGGCAATATTTCATCATCCTCTTTTTTGTCGTACACATACAAACTTACCTGCCAGCCCGTAATAGTGTACTGCAAGGCCACTTCAATTTTTACATCTTTATACAAATCACCTTGGTTACCCAGCTTGAAAATACTGCCTGCAAATTTTTTCGCTTCTTTCGGCTCATCATACACAGTGTTGGCCATACTGGTTTTGGTACAGCCAGGCAATTGCAGGTGCTTTACCTGCAAAAATAATTCCCGGTATGGCTTTTTAGCTGCTGCAAAACCTTCTGCTTCCGGCATTACAGCCTGCCAGCTGCGGTTTTTATTTTTTTCTGATTTGTATTGCGTAACCGTACAGTTTTCTGTTCCCGGAAAATTCACTTTACTGCTATAATCACTGCTCTCAACATTTTCCTGCAGCAATATGCCGGTAATATTTTGAAGCCGGTTGGGGAAATCAATCACCACCTGCTTTAATGCCTGCTGTACTGCAGCATCCAGCTTAAATAAAAGCTGTGCTTTTACTGTACACATACAAAAAGAAAAAATCAGCAATGTACTCATCTTCGTTCTCATAGTAATTTGGGTTTAGTTATAAACAGTGCTTCAACGGAAAAAATCTTAGCTATAGTATTGGTTTTTCAGCAGCGAGTAAGCTCAAACAGCACTTTATCTTTCCACACGTGTGGATTACTTTACTCACACCAGCAAAAAACATAAAACAGGCAATGAAAAACCCGTTTTATGACAGTAGCAGGCAATGTCATTTTTAAAAAATCAGTAAGTTTGCACACATGAGTTTGGTAGTAACAAAAAGCATACGAATAGCTATTCTAGATATGAATGAGGGCAAGCCCAATCAGGGTATGCGTTGTATACGTGAAATACTAAATCAGTTTGGAGATGCTGCAAATATTGACCTTGACTGGGATGAGTTTGAAGTGAGGGTAGAAAAACAAGTTCCTTCTTTAGATTACGATATTTATATTTCGAGCGGCGGCCCCGGCAGCCCCTTAGAAAGTGAAGGCAGCGATTGGGAAAAAGTTTATTTTAACTGGCTTGATGGTGTGCTTGAATACAACAGTAACGATGCATACGTACAAAAGAAAAAAATATTTTTTATTTGTCACAGTTACCAGCTTGCCTGCCGGCATTTAAAAATTGCGACGGTATCTAAAAGAAAAAGTACAGCCTTTGGTGTTTTTCCAGTACATCCCTTGCCTGTCGCAACAGACGAGCCTGTATTTGACGGACTACGCAATCCGTTTTATGCTGTTGACAGCCGAGACTTTCAGGTAATTGCGCCCAACCATAACAAATTGCACCAAATGGGTGCCAGTATTTTAGCTATAGAAAAAGAGCGGCCCCACATACCGCTGGAAAGAGCGATAATGGCCATACGCTTTAATGAACACATGATTGGCACTCAATTTCACCCCGAAGCCGATGCCATTGGTATGAGCCTGCACCTGCAAACAGAAGATAAAAAGAAAACCGTAATTGAAAACTACGGGCAGCAAAAATGGCAAAGCATGATTGAACACCTTAACGATCCCGATAAAATTATGTGGACCTACGCACATATACTGCCCAATTTTTTAAACCTGGCGGTGGAAAGTATGCAGGCTGTGGAAGTATAATTTTATTGAACAAACTCCACAACCCCGATAGAACAGTATTAACAGAGTTTATCCTGTAGAAGAAAGGGCTCCATTCAACATCATCTTTCAATTTAGCTTTTATTAAGCTGAATAAATTCTTTACTTTTAGTAGAACAAACTGCACATTTAATTTTTGTAAGTATGATACCTGCACTCCGTCATCAGTTCAACGGCAATTTTACCAAAGAAAAGTACGAAGCGTATGTAAAAGAAATTGAAGCGCTGCATCCCGGCGCTCTCGATTTTCGCAATGCAGAAACGCCACTGTTTGTACCAAAAGGTTTTACCCATAAAATGCTGAAAGCCTGTGATGATATTATAGATGTTATCATCAATCCAAAATTTATGGAGCTTACAGAACGGGGCATACCAAAAAACGTTTACGTACCGGGGCAAAAAGGCCACAGTCATTTTATTGCTTTTGATTTTGGCGTGTGCGAAAACGAAAACGGAGCGCTGGAGCCGCAGCTGATAGAAATGCAGGGCTTCCCTACCCTTTTTGCTTTTCAGGCTTATCACTCTGAAATAACAGCAAAGTATGCTGATATGCCGGATAATTTTTCTCCTTATTTAAATGGTTACAATAAAGAAACCTATTTGCAATTATTAAAAGAAATAATTGTTGGCAACATGAATCCGGAAAATGTTGTGCTGCTTGAAATTTTTCCGGAGCAGCAGAAAACCAGAATAGATTTTTATTGTACCGAAGCAGCGCTGGGTATTAAAACGGTTTGCCTTACTAAATTAATGGCTGAGGGTAACAAACTGTTTTATAACAACAACGGCACCAAAACCGAAATAAAAAGAATTTACAACCGCTTAATTTTTGATGACCTGCAAAAACAGGAAGGCCTTGAAAATATTATTGACCTTACCAAAGATTATGATGTGGAATGGGTGCCGCACCCTAACTGGTTTTACCGCATCAGTAAATTTACCCTGCCGTTTATTGATAACCCTAATGTACCTAAAACATTTTTTTTAAGCGATTTAAAACAGGCACCTGCCGATTTAGAAAACTATGTATTGAAACCATTATTTTCTTTTGCAGGCCAGGGCGTGGTAATAGATGTAACACAAAATGATATTGATACTGTAAAAGACCCAGAAAACTGGATACTGCAGCGCAAAGTAAAATATGCTGATGTAATTGAAACACCCGATGTGGCCGCCAAAGCAGAAATACGGTTATTTTATTTTTGGAAAGACGGCTGGCAAAAACCAGTGGCAGTACATAACCTTGCAAGGCTAAGCAAAGGCAAAATGATTGGCACCCGCTATAACAAGGATAAGGAGTGGGTTGGCGGCGGTGTGGCTTTTTTTGAAAAGTAGCCCCTAACCCCCAAAGGGGAATTGAACAAAGCGAATGAAAAGTGTAAAAAATATAAGTATGAAAAACGGTCTTGCAAGATTTGATTATTACCTGAACCAGCTGCAGGTTTTATTAACCAAAGCTGCTAAACAAAAAAATGCTGCATTGTGGCTGTACCAGAATAATGCCCGTACACCTTTGTTTATGCTGGAAGGCCTGGCAAAACTGTATGCAGGCATGCACAACAAAAAAAAATTTACCAAAATAAAAGAGCATTTTAAATTTTTAGAAGATGCACTGGGTGCCATTGATTATTATGATGCCGCTGCAAAACAGTTTGCGCAAAATAAAAAAATACCTGTTGCTGTTACACAGTATTTGCAGGCACAAACCCGTGAAAAAATTCAGCAGTTAAATGAATTACTTACAGAAAAAGACTGGATAGCCGAAGGCGAAAACCGCATAACAAAAATAAAAGCCAAACTGGAAGAGGCAGACTGGCTGAAACCGGAAGATGAAATGAAGAAAATGGAAGGCTTTTATGGGGAAGCTATATTGAGCATTATTGAATTTACACAGGAAACAAAATTTGCTTTTACAAATGTAGAAGCAGATGTGCATGAACTGCGCCGCAAATTACGCTGGCTGAGTATTTATCCGCAGGCACTGCAGGGCTGTGTACAATTAAGTAAAGATAAAAAAACCGTGCCACAGCATCTTAAAAAATACCTTACTAAAGAAATAATAAAATCACCTTTTAACAAACTGCCGGATGCAGGAAGCAACAGCCATTTTTTACTGTTGAATCAAAATTATTTTTATGCCTTAAGCTGGATAATTGCACAACTGGGGGAACTAAAAGACAGCGGCCTGGGAGTTGTTGCCGTTAAAGAGTCATTGCAGCTTACATCATCTGTAAGCGATGAAGCTGCTTACAAAAAAGCTTATGAACTGCTGGGTAAGCAGCAACTAAAAATGCCGCAGCTTTTAAAAGAAGCTTCCACTAACTGCAAAACATTTTTTTCAGAGCACAATCTGGAATATCTGGTTAATGGAACGGCAGCAGTTAAATAATTATTTTAACTGCCAGCGTATGCCTGCAAAAGCTTTTGCACCCTGTATAGTTGCATAATTATAAGAGGGGTCAAATGTATAACCATTGGGATTAGTATCGGGTCTTGCCACGCCATTGGCATCAAAATATTTTCCGCCTGCTTTATTAAACGGGTCATCAGCATGCAGCAATGGGTTTGCCGGTAAAAAATTCAGCAGGTTTTTTACACCGCCATATAACTCCAGGCCATTGGCAAAAGTTTTAGTAAGCTGTACATTTAAAATATTATATAAAGGAGATTTTTCAGGCCTGTAATCGTTAGGTACAACCGGCAAATACATAGGTCCTGTAAGCCTGCCGGTAACATCCAGCACAAGCCGGGGTGCATAAAAATTATAGCTTACCGAAAATGTACCTGATACAGAAGGCGCAAATAACTGCGGTACTTTAATTTTATTACCAGCAGCATTTCTGTCTATTGTAAACACATTCATAAATGTTGCTCCGGCATTTATCTTCAACCCATTTACAAAACTAAAATCTGTATTTAAAGTTATCCCTTTGGACACTGCGTATCCATCAAGGTTATCGTAAATTATTTTATTAGGGTCGGTAATAAAATCAGCCACTATTTTATTTGTAAAGTGGGTATAAAAAATACTGCCATCTAAATTTATAACCCCTTTGCTGTGGCGTATAATTTTAGTGTAATTAATATTTCCGTTCCAGGATTGTTCTGGTTTTAGTGCAGCAGCAATAACCACTTCTCTTGCACCTGTTAAAGCTGCATGATCTTCTGTAAAAAGATTTACCACCCTGTACCCGTTGCCACCACTCAGCCGCAATGTATTATTTGCATTGGGCGAATATTTAAAACTTAAACGTGGCGTAAAAATATTTCCGTGTTCATTATTATAATCGTAACGGAGCCCGGCAAGCACCACTGTTTTTTTACTCAGCTTATATTCATCCTGTATAAAAATACCCGGCAGGTAAGTATTAGCTGGCTGGTTATCGCCATTAACTTTTGCAGTAGCGGGTGAATTATCATCATAAAAAGTATAGCGGAAAGGTATACCTGTTAATAAAGAATGGCGGCCAAGGGTTTTACTCCAGCGCAGCTGAGCAAAAAATACCTGCTGCACTGCATAGTATTTTACGGTACCGTAATAACTGTCCTGCAAATGATAATTATACGAAACATCGGCTGTTATATTTTTATGCACTGCGGCAGTGCCAATCAGTTCAGCTCTGTTGGTATTAATACTTTCTCCATACACACTGTCTCCGCCCCTGAATACCGGTTTCCACTGCGTTTCGCCTCCCCATCTGTCTTCATTAATAAAACGTAGTGCCAGCGATGCGTTTAAATTATTCCTGGGCTTAAAACTCCATTTATTAAAAACAGAAATACGGTTTTGCAGCGTAACATCGGTAAAATTGTCGTTGTTAATATCCCGCCGTTGCTGATAATTAAAATAATTTACCCCCAACAACACGGCTGTTTTTTTTCCATTAAATGCTGCTGTTACGTCTGCATTGTATTCTCCCACACTGGTGGCCGAAAAATCAACCTTTACCTTTTCACTGCTCCCTGCATCCTTAGTAATTATGTTTATTAATCCACCAACAGCCTCACTGCCGTACAAAGTTGAAGCCGGGCCCTTTACAATTTCAATACGTTTTACCATACTGTTGGGTATTCCGGCAAGGCCATACACTGTGGAAAGGCTGCTTACAATTGGCATTCCATCAATTAATATCATGGTGTAAGGGCCCTCCATCCCATTAATATGAATGTCGCCGGTGTTGCACACATTACAGTTAAGCTGCGGTTGGATGCCATTAACCATTTGCAGGCATTCAAAAATATTAGGCGAAGGATTCTTTTTAAAAAAAGCCGGTGTGTATACTTCCACCGGAATGGGAGATTCCATTTTACTAATGGCTTTCATCGTTCCGGATACAACCACTTCGTTCATTACAGCCTCTGTTTCGGTAAGTGTAATTTCAAGCAATACCGGCATTGCTGTTACAGTTATTTCTTTTACCTGCTTATTATAGTTTACAGCAGTAACAACCAATTTGTATTTACCGGCAGCAACATTGCTAAAAGCAAAATTGCCTGCACTATCAGCTGTTAGATTTTTTTTCAACAATGGTATGCTTACAGTAGCCGAAAATACAGGGCCATTTTTACCCTTTATTTGCCCGCTAATCAAACCTTGCTGGGCAAAGCCAGTAAAAGTAAAGCCTGAAAAAATAAGCACCCCAATAAACCGCTTCATACCTGATTAAATTAATTTGCTAAACAAAAATACATAATTAGGCTCACCTAATTTTATTTTTCCTAAAAAAATTTACATTTGCTTAAAATCAGCTGTATGACATCGCTTGCCGAAGAAAATTACCTGAAAGCCATTTATAAGCTGCATGAAAAAAACGGCAGCATGGTAACTACCTCTGCCCTTGCAGAAACGCTGGGTATCAATGCTGCTTCGGTGACTGATTTTATAAAGAAGATAGCAGCTAAAAAACTTATCAGCTACCAAAAGTCTAAGGGAGTCACACTTACAGACAAAGGAAGACTGATGGCCATAAACATAATACGCAAGCACCGGCTATGGGAAGTATGGCTGGTAAACAACCTTGGTTTTAAGTGGGATGAGGTACATGATATTGCCGAGCAGCTGGAGCATGTGGTGAGTGATGAGCTGATTGAAAACCTGGATAAACATTTAGGCTACCCTAAAGCCGACCCACATGGCGACCTTATACCCGATGCAAAAGGCCGCTTTGCAAAAAATACCAGCAAGCCTTTAACTGAATGCAACCCCGGCGATAAAGTAAAATTTACCGGCGTGGCAGACCACAGCATTGCTTTTTTACAATACCTTACCAAAAGCAACATTAAGCTGGGTGATGAAATTAATATTGAAGCAGTAGAAACCTACGACAATTCCTTTCAGGTAAAAATTAATAAAAAGGAAACCAAATTACTCAGTAAAGAAGTAGTGAAAAATTTATTGGTAGTGCAGGCTTAGGTTTTATTGCTGCAGTAAATCGTTTACTAATTTATCAAGCACTGCACCCTCTGCATCAAAAGCCACTATTTTCCCTGTTTTGTCTAATAAAAAACTGGCTGGTATCCCGTTCACTCCCCAGGTTTCTGCCACTTTACTGTACCAGCCTGCCACATCATTTACTTGTGCATATTTTATTCTGTCCTGCTTAATAGCTTTAACCCATGCCGTCTTTTTACTGTCAATAGATACTCCAAAAACTTCAAAGCCTTTACCCTTATACTTGTTGTATAATTTTACTACCGAAGGGTTGGCAGCCCGGCAGGGGCCACACCAGCTTGCCCAAAAATCTACCAGCACCACTTTACCTTTAAGAGATGAAAGATTTATAATACTGTCTTTTGTATCGGGCAGCGAAATTTCGGGAGCCATAGTTCCAGGACGTAATTGTGCCGTTGCACTTACAGCAGTTAAAGAAATAAGAAGGCTAAAAAATATTTTTTTCATTTACAACATTGTTTTTTTATTAATAAAGAAAGCAGCCATTTTATTAAACGCTTTTGTATGTTTATAATTGCCGTCATTTTTTCGAAAATACATTTAAAAAATTATACTCACAGCGTATTAAAAAATACGAGTTGCCCATGCGCTGCATATTTCCTTTCAATTGTGTACGGTACCCAATATCTACTTTTGCAATACTGTTAAAAATAAACTGAATGGCCGGAGCTGCATCAATGAAATAGGTTTTATTGTCCCATGCATTTGAGCCCAGCAGTTCTGCATAAATATTTACATTGGTTTGTTTATAGCTGGTGTATTCTTTTGGCAGCAGTAAATAACCAGCAGACAGTGTATAGTTGATTGCACGCCACGGTACAATTACTTCCCGTTTATCTTGTAAATTATTAAGCCGGTAACTGTATCCGGCCGATGCAGAAACAGCCAGCTTATTTACCAGTTTTGTTGCCACAATACCAGCAGCCAAACCTGAGTTAGTGCCTTCCAGCTCAATTTCATTATTTATAGTTGTATGCAGTATATCATGATAAACAAACCCGCCATTACCATCGGCCACAGCATGTTTGCCAAGTGTGATAAGTGTAGTGGGATTATTAATGGCCGAAATTTTCCCGTAGGCAGCCATGCGAAAATGGGAATGAATATCATCTTTAGACAGGAATCTCCATTTTGCATAAAGGCTGCCACCTTCAAGTTTTAAATTTGACTGAAACATATTAGAAGCATAGCCATTAACATGAATCATTACACTGCGGCTGATGCCAAACATCACTTCGGGGTCAAGCCGGTAAGCACTGAATTTATTATCATGCGCCATTTTAAAAACTTTTGTATTCATACGCACTCCAATACTTTTTGCAGCCATATTGCTGGCTGGCTCAGTAAATACATACAGCTCCTGTGCAGCAGCAGCCGATGCAGTAAAAATTATTATTGATAAAAAAAAGATTCGCATAAAAATTATAATAAAACCACCACCCGTTTGTTAAACCGGTGGTGGTTTGGTGCTTTAAATAGTTACATGAAAAATGCGTTTTCCGTTTTCTTCGCCTGTTTTATAACAGGGCATTTTTGTAAAAGCGTTATTCTTTTTGTAGTCTTTTGCAGGCAAAAAACCTTTGTCAAGCAGGCGTATTTTTTTCTCTCCGGTAAGCACCTGTTTCTTTACATTTAAAAAATGAAAAGTCATGTTTTCTGCTGCAACATGGCTGTCG
This sequence comes from Chitinophagales bacterium, assembly GCA_020059395.1. Lineage (GTDB taxonomy): Bacteria > Bacteroidota > Bacteroidia > Chitinophagales > Chitinophagaceae > Ferruginibacter. The sequence continues at coordinate 21,392 of JAGVCC010000049.1, forward strand.
TTTTCAACAGCCGTATTATTAAAGTTTATAAATGCGGTAAACTGTGCTACAAAAAAACCAGCGTCTTCCACTTTTGCTTTCATTTTATCAAAGTCAATAGCAGTGCCGGGCTTAAAAGTTACATCAAAGCTGGAATTTTTTATATTAGCTTCTACCTTTTCAACAAAATCCAGCGACTTAAGGCTTTTATTTATAGCATTACTGCACATGCTGCAGGTGAGGCCGCTTGCCTGCAGTGTTGCCTTTTTTATTTGTGCACCTGCGGATAAACACAGCACCGCAAAAACACTTATAAGTATTGTTTTCATCAGTATATGTTTTATGATTTACAACATGTTTTTTCTTTGCAGCAGGCTTTTTCTTTACATGTATCGGCAGCTTTAGTGCATTTGTCATCACTGCAGCAGTTAGCAGCCTGTACATCAGTTGCGGCAGCTTTTCGGTCGTACTGGCAACAGCCATGCAGTTTTTTATAAGCGCCATTGTCAGCAGTTACATCCTGTGTATCATAACCGGCATTAGCAATACTTTGCTGTATTTTTTTTGAGGTTGTTTTTGCAGCAGCATAAGATACCTGCAGTTCATGTGTTTCTTCACTCCAGTTTGCAACTGCCGCTCCGGCTTTTTTAGCTGCTTTTTCAATTGTGGTTTTGCACATACCACAGTTTCCCCAAACTTTTATGGTTTCTTTTGTAAGTGCAGTTTTTTGCGCATTGGTATGTAAAGTAAACAGGCTGAATAATACAACTGTAAAAATTGATAACGTTTTCATTATTGTAAAATTTTAAAATTAGAAATAGATAAATTGTTGTGTACACAACAATTACCACAGCTATTGCTGCAGCAAAAAAATCATTACTAATTCTATAGTCTGAAAACGCAGTTTAATATACAGGCAGAAGGCCCGTAGTATTCCGGTGGAGAATGATTATTTACAGCAGTGGCGGTGCCATCGGCTTGTATTTGCCAGTTAAAAGGAGTATAGAGATTTTCAACAGCGGCAACAGGTGTTGCAAAATCTAAGTCGTTACTTACTGTTTTATGCGAATCGTCAATTTTATAAAACCCATGCTCATCGTGGCAGCAGCCTGTATCTTTTTCAACCATGCCGCATTTACCGCATTGCTTGCTTTCGCTGCCATATAACTCCACTCCTGCCTTCTTACCCATGCAATAATGAATTTCTGTTGCCACCCCACAGGCTAAAACCAGGTAAATCATTGTCATTATGGAAAGAAAGAATTTCTTCACGCCATAAAGGTAAACGTAAATTTTCATTGCAGCAATATAAACTGTTAAAATATGCTGTTATTAAGCTTCGCTTAATCTTAACTGCCACAGAAGCACTGAAGCACAGAAATTAAAAATTGTTTTATTCAGTGTTTCTGTGCAATCAGTGACTACTTCAACTGCTTAGCAGTTACTTAATTCACAAAATTCCACTGTATACCAAAGCGTATCATAAGCCCCTGTGTGGGATAATGGGGTGCAGCAAAATTATTATTGATGAAGCCAAAACCATTAACCAGGCTTGCAGTGTTAAGATTTTCGCCACGTATATAGCCTGTAAAAGATTTTATACGGAAGTGAAAGAAAGCGGTAATGTCGGGCAGGTTTTTAAGTTTAAAAGTATCCTGCGGCGTAAACTGCCCCATTGCCGGAGAGTAATTATATGCCTCGTAAGGTGTGTAATACCTGAACTCAATGCCGGCACTGGTATTAAGATTTTTATAAAAAGTACCTTCTAAAGCTATGCGGTTACGTGTAAATACCAGCGGCACTTTTATTGGGGCGCTGCCATCAGTTTGCTGCAATACCACTTCTGTATACCAGTTTATTCTTTTAGTAAGTTTTATTTTTTTACTGAGGGATGCCTGTGTTAAGTTGATTACTTTACTGCTTTGTGCAGTGGTGCGGTAGCCTGAAAAATAAGCAAGGTTTGTAATAATGTGATTTTTAAACCCAAGGTTTATAAAAGAGTTAGTAGCATCTGCTCCAAAGGAAATGATGTTTTCTTTTTTAGTAATGCTGGTGTTTTTATAGTTAAAAGCTGAAAATACATCGTACACAAAAGAAGGTGTGCGGTTGGTGTTTACAAAAAACAATCTTACATCACCCAGTTTTTTATTAAGGTAACGGGCAATAGTGGCATAGGCGGTATAATCACCGCTGTTTAATCCGTTTAAATAAAATTCGCCTTTCAGCAATACATCCCACAGGCGGTTACGGGTTTTATTACGGTACTCCCCGTGCAGCACAATGTTGTAAAAATTTTTTGTTTGTGTGGTGGTATCAGTTCGGTAAAAAGTGCCTTTCATATTTTCCAGCCTTATTCCTGCTAAAAAAAACTGTGCTGTATTTTTTGTATCGGGAAATTGAATGAGCGAAAAATCATTGGTAACAATTTTCCATTGCTCCCTAAGCATGTAGCTGGCCGTTCTGGTTTTTAAAGTAGTATCGTACCAGCTTTTGTACAATGCAGAATCTGCCTTTGCATCTTTATACAAATAATCCTGTGTATTATAAGTAAAGCTGTGCTGCAGGCGCAGCTTTGGGTAAAATAAATATTCGGTTGTGGAGTCATTAATGGCAACGGAATCTTTTTTACCAATATCATACCGCTGGCGCAGAAAAAAAGTAAAGTCTTTATAAATATTGCCGGTATTTACGGTAGCATTAAACGGGTTGGGCTGAAACAAACTTTCTCCCCCTAAATTTACCGGTATACTAAACCTTTTTTTGTTATTTTCATTACTAAGCAGCGTATCATTTTTTATACCGCCATTTTCCGAATTTTTAATAGTGTTACCCATTAAAACAAAACTTAGCCCGTAACGTTTGCGCTTGCCCTGATAAGTACTGAACAGCCGGTAGCTTTTATGATTGGTATTTTGTGTAACAAAAAAACCTGGTGCACTTATAAGCCGGTAATCCAAACCAAAGTTCCAGTTGGGGCGTGGGTTTTGGGTGTGCAGCACTTTTATCATTTGTTCTTTGCCACTTGCAAGCTGATAACCCAGTTGTGTAAAAGGTTTACTGGTTTTGTAAAATTTTGTTTGTTCCAGCGTGTATTTATAAACATCAAATGCATGAAAGCCGGCATCAAACCCCGGCCTTGTATTGGGCTTGTAAATAATTGAATATGCCGCAGCGCCGTTGTTACCTAAATACTGGTACGATGATGGAATGGAAAAATATTTATCAAAGTCATTTATTGAAGAATCCATCCGCACATTACGCACACTGTCTATAAAATAATAACTGATGCTGATGGAGTCTTTTTTATCGTCCCTGTGCTCAAACCCAAGTGTTTTATCTTTTTCTGATTTACTGGTATCCGTTTTATTACTGCTGCCTGTTGATTTGCTGTTACCTGAAGGCCTGCCACTGCCGGGCATTTTAATCACATCCGGTATTTGTGCATACACAAAACCATAAGCTGTAACCAATATTGTTATCAGAATAAGTTTTTTCATTTTACAAATTGCCGTTGTGCAGTATTTTTACAAACGTGTTACCATCTCTTTAAAAATAGCTGCAAATTTTGGCTCTGCCTCTTTAGCTGCCTGCAGCACTTCATCATGCGTAATGGTATTTTCTTCATCACGTATGCCAATGTCTGTAATTACACTCATGGCAAACACCGGCAGGCCCATATGCACTGCAGCAATTACTTCCTGTACAGTACTCATGCCCACAGCATCGCCACCTAACCTGAAGATTAATTCGTATTCAGCACGGGTTTCAAACGTGGGGCCGGTTACACCAAAATAAACACCTTCATGCAGGTTAATGCCTTTTTCGGCAGCTATGGCTTTTGCTTTGTCAATTAAATATTTTTTATACGGCTCACTCATATCCGGAAAGCGTGGGCCAAACTCATTTATATTTTTACCCACCAGTGGATTGGGCGTATAGAAACTGATGTGGTCTTTAATAATCATCAGGTCGCCCACTTTCCACTCTTTATGTGTGCCGCCGGCTGCGTTGCTTATCAATAAAGTTTCAATACCCAAATACTTCATTACACGTATGGGGAACACCACCGCAGCAGTATCATACCCTTCGTAATAATGAAACCTGCCTGCCATACACACCACTGTTTTGCCACCCAGCTGCCCAAAAATAAGTTTACCGCTGTGCCCCTCCACGGTACTTACCGGAAAATGCGGTATATCACCGTAGCTGATTTCTTTTTCAATAGTAATTTCTTTTGTAAAACTGCTGAGGCCACTACCCAACACTATGCCCACCTGCGGTTTTTTGCTGTACTGCTGCTGTATAAAGGATACAGCACTGCTGATTTTCTCCAACATATATCAGTTTAAATTTTAGTGCGCTAAAGGTACAATACAATCTGTTAACGGTATGTTGGCAAACTGACAACGTATGTTAAATAGTAATTTATTTTTTGGGCTGAAAGAAAACTTTATTTAAAATAAATAGATATATTTGAATAGCTATGAAAAAAATGCTGATAATGGTTGCAATTCTTATGCTTTTTTCATGTGGTAAAGAAAAAAGTGACACTGGCAGTATATATTTCCAGCCATGTAAAGTAGTGCCTTTTCTTACAGACAAACCCTGGAACAGGGATACCGTTTTGATTAACCCGCCATTAACTTACGCAACACTTACATTAAGTGAACAAATGCAATACAATTCTCTTGTAAGTAACATATTTAAACCTAAAGATTTAACTTTTACATCTAACTGCAGGTTAACACAAAACAATCCTGACTATGATATGGGTAATTGCAAATGGAGCCAATCGGCAGATGGTAAACATTTATTGCGTTTAAATACCGCTGCCGGTTATGTTGATACACTCTATAATTACACAGTATCTGCAACATCCTTTACTTATGAAGTTAAATCCAGCACTGGCGTTGCAGTATTTGCATAAGTTATAAATAAGTTTTGCATTGTTACATTATTCCCTACCTGTTGTTTTATAAAACCGGCAACGTTGCCATTTAAAATTCCTCTAAAAACTATTTGTTTTCCAGTGTTTAGTCTAACTTTTGTAACTATAATTTACACTGCGTTTTACAAGAAATAAAAAGGCTTTTACTCTAATGAAAAAAAATTGCACCAAATATATAACCCCAATTTGGACTTAAACCCCGTTGGTAAAAGATGATAAAAGTGATGCGGTTGAAAGTACTGATTAAATTAAATTTCCTCAAAACTTAATTTAACAGAACAAGTTTATAAGTATGCTGAACAACGGGCTAATGTTGGTAACCAAAAAACAAAAAATCGTAAAACTGTAACCGGTTTGCCTTAACTTCGCCATCAAATTTTTAACTTATGAATTTGCACGAATATCAGGCAAAAGAATTGCTGAAGAAATACAATGTTCCCGTACAGGAAGGCATTGCTTGCAACACCCCCACCGAAGCGGAAGAAGCCTACCGCCAGATACACACACAATACAGCAGCAAGTTTGCTGTGGTAAAAGCACAGATACATGCAGGCGGCCGTGGTAAAGGTAAAATTGAAGGTACGGAGCAACGTGGTGTGGCTGTAGGTAAAAATGCAGAAGACATAAAACAAATTGCACAAAATATTTTGGGTGGCACATTGGTAACTATTCAAACCGGGGCTGCCGGTAAAGTGGTTAATAAAGTGCTGGTGGCACAGGATGTATATTATGATGGCCCCAACCCTGTTAAAGAATTTTACCTGAGTATTTTGCTTGACAGAAGCAAAGGCCAAAACGTAGTTATGTACAGCACCGAAGGTGGTATGAACATTGAAGATGTGGCACACGACACCCCTGAAAAAATATTTAAAGAGTGGGTACACCCCGGCGGTACGCTGCAGGCTTTTCAGGCACGTAAAATTGCTTTTAACCTGGGCCTTGGTGGCGAGGCATTTAAAAGCTGCGTAAAGTTTGTTACTAATTTATACAATGCCTATGTTGGCTTAGACTGCGGTATGCTGGAAATTAACCCGCTGTTTAAAACAAGCGACGAAAAAATAATTGCTGTGGATTGTAAAATGAGCATTGACGAAAACGCTTTAATGCGCCATGCCGATGTTGCTGCTTTACGTGATGTTACCGAAGAAGACCCTACCGAAGTGGAAGCAGGTAAGTTTAACCTGAACTTTGTAAAACTGGATGGTAATGTAGGCTGTATGGTTAACGGTGCCGGCCTTGCAATGGCCACTATGGATATGATTAAATTAAGCGGCGGCGAACCTGCCAACTTTTTGGATGTAGGCGGTACTGCCAATGCACAAACTGTGGAAGCCGGTTTCCGTATTATTTTAAAAGACCCTAAAGTAAAAGCAATACTGATAAACATTTTTGGTGGTATTGTACGTTGCGACCGTGTGGCGCAGGGTGTTATTGATGCGTACCAAAGCATTGGCAACATTAATATCCCAATTATTGTTCGCTTACAGGGTACCAATGCTGATGTTGCTAAAAAACTAATTGACGAAAGCGGCCTGCAGGTGCAGAGCGCTATACTGTTAAGTGAAGCAGCAGCGCTGGTAAACAAAGCAGTAGCCTGATTAAAATAGATTACCTATAAAATAAAACCCCCAGATCATTAGAACTGGGGTTTTATTTTATACAACTCACAAACGAGTTTATTAAATCTAATATATCATAGAAAACAGGTAAACTGTAGTTAGGCTATACTGAACTCAGTTGAGGATTACAAAGCCTTATAAAAAACTATTTAGTCTGCAATAACTTCTGCAGCTTCAAGCTTTAGTTTTTTTACAGCAGCACCCAAACTACCTTGCTTAACAAATTGAACAGCATTCCAAAGATTATCAACCGAAATTTGTTCAGAGGTTTCATATCCAAATGTTGATACGCAATCCCAGCTGGCCATACGGCACAAATCGCTTGCAATTTTTGAAGTAGTTTTAGGAATGGCTATCCAAAACTTTGATTTACTGTGCAATGCAGGTATTACATCTTTTAAAATTTCCGTAAGTTGCTTTTGGCTAAACGCAAAAACAAGGGCAAAATCAATCTTTTTTGTTTTTAAAAGCGGGGTAACATTTTTAGAGAAGGAGTATTTAATAAATTGTTTCTCAATAGCTAAAGGCAATCCTTGCAATAAAATATTTTTTTCTTGCTGCAGCTGCAGCTTCTCGAGCAATGTAAAAGATGACATAGTGTAAAACAGGTTTTTTTGTTCACAAACGTTAATATACTTAAACTGGCAGTAGTGCTTACAGTTTATACCATCAATACTTTAGTTATGGTTTTACCTGAAGGATACAAAGATGTCTGACAACAAAAGTACGAAATATCAAGCGCAGACACAAGCATTTACAAAAAAACTCCGCCTATGGCGGAGCTTTTGTTACTTTATAAGGCTTTTTTACTTGGTTGTTGGGCCAACAGGCTTGTACAATTTAAGCGCTTCGTCCATATAACTTTGCAGTTTGGCTATCCTGTTTTCGTCGCTTGGGTGGGTAGACAGAAATTCGGGTGGTTTTTGCCCACCGCCTGCCTGGGCCATACGTTGCCAAAATGGGACGGCTTCTCTTGGGTTGTAACCTGCCATTGCACAAAAATATAAGCCAAACCTGTCTGCTTCATATTCTTGTTTACGGCCATTGGGCAACAACACGCCTATTTGCGCCCCGGGTGCAAATACATTATTGAACAGATTGTTGTATTTGGGATTATTTGCGGTAGCAATATTACCAACAATTTCAAGTCCTTGCGCCAAAGCTCCTTGGCTCATTCTTTCATTACCGTGGTGGGCTACAGCATGGGTAATCTCATGCCCCATAACCACTGCAAGTGCTGCTTCGTTTTGCGTTATTGGTAAAAGGCCTGTATACACTACCACTTTACCGCCAGGCATACACCAAGCGTTTACTTCTTTGTTGTTTACAAGATTAAACTCCCATTTGTAGCCTTCCAGTTCTTTTACTAATTCCAGCTTATTTTCCTGCACATAATATTGTTTTATAGCAGCAGCAATACGCTTTCCCACACGGTTAACCATTTCTGCATCTTTATTAACGGTTTCGCTCATTACCGGATTTTGAGATAAAAAACTCTTATACTCATTAACTGCCATTTGCCGTAACGATTCCTCACCAAATAACTTTAGTTGTTTGCGGCCGGTAACAGCGTTTTTATGACAGGCCGCCAGTGTTACAACAGCCAGTAAAAACAAAAATAATTGCTTCATTTTTTTACGTTTAGTTTACTATAAACAATTGATGTACCAATTTTACAAACAAAAAACAATAACCTTTAATTTTTAGTTAATCGTTTTTTTAATTTTGTGGCAACACTCAATCAATGCAGCATTTTGTGTGTTAAAAATTTTGAATTATCAGAACACACCCTGCTTCAAATGGTTATAGATGAATATTTATAGAATAAGGTTGGCAGAAAGATTAATTTCGGCGGCGGGCTTTGCGTTTATCTCTGTGTTTTAATATAGGCACCCTGCTTTCAACACCACGCAGTATACGGCCTATGTTTTTTTGATGGGTAAAAATTACCAATAGTGCCACTATTAAAGCAAATATCCTGTATAAAGTTTCATGTTCATTCCATATCCACAAAACACAAACAGGTAAAAAAATTGATGCCAGTATTGAGCTTAATGAAACATATCTTGTTATATAGAGCACCAGTAAAAACACTCCAACACAACTTAAAGCTACAATGGGCTGAATAGCCAGTATCATACCAAATAAAGTGGCTACACCTTTACCACCTTTAAAGTTTGCCCAAATTGGAAAAATGTGCCCCAATACAGCTGAGAGGCCAAGCCCAATCATAAAATTGGTACGCTGTAGTTCATTTTCGCTGCCAAAATAATAGGGCAAGAAATTATAGAGACCCACAGCAACAGCGCCTTTTAAAATATCCAGAATCATTACAACAGTACCGTATCTTGAGCCTAATACCCTAAAAGTATTGGTGGCCCCCATATTGCCACTGCCGTAATCTCTAATATCAACACCAAAAAAATTTTTGCTGATGATTAAGGCTGTAGGAACTGATCCAATAAGATAAGCTACGATGATAAGGAGTAATTCTTTCATTCGTTACCTTGGGTTGAGTTGAGATACAAATGTAGGGTATTTATTTATTTGTTAACCTTAATTTAATACAAATCCTCCACAAACGTTTGCATGTCATATATTTAGCAGCTTGCTTCAATACAGAGCCAGTTGCTTTTTTCAGATACAGTTTTAAAAATTAAACTGTGTTTTAAGGCTGATTCCTTCAGTGAGTTTTCATCTGAACTTAAAATACCACTGAAAAGAACTGTAGCGCCTTTTTTACAAATAAGGGCAATATCACTCATATTATCAAGCAGTACATTCAGGTTAATATTTGCCAATACTACATCGTATTTAGTGGCTGTAGTAATTGCTGAAGCCATGGCAACAGTAATTTTCTGACATTTATTAGCTGCTATATTTTCGTTGGTATTTTCTATACTCCATTCATCAATATCCACCGCATCAATTTTTAGCGCACCCATCTTTTCAGCAAGTATTGCCAGCACTCCGGTTCCGGTACCAAAGTCAAAAACAGTTTTATCCACAAAATTAATATGACTCATTTGCTGCATCATTAAATAAGTGGTGGCATGGTGGCCCGTGCCGAAACTCATTTTAGGCGTAATAATAATCTCATGTTGGACATTAGTAACTGGTGTATGAAAATCAGCCCTTACTGCAACAAAGTTTTCAACCATTACTGGCTCAAAGCTACGCTCCCATTGCGCATTCCAGTTTTGCTGGGCTACTGTTGTTAATGAATATTGTAGTTGCAGGTTGTTTACCACTTCATTTAATGCCTCCGTATCCAGCATTGATTCTTTAATAAATGCTTTTATACCATTATCTGATTCTTCAAAACCCTCAAAGCCAATATCAGCCAGCAATGCAACCAGTATTTCATGTTGTTCTGCTTCGTTTGTTTCTATTGCAACCTGTATGTAATTCATGCTGCGAAGGTATTTGTTTACCACCGGAATGAAAAAAGCCATGACTTTTATCATGGCTTTACAAATTGCTGTAAAATTATTTACTGAATTTTTCCTGCCAGCTTAACATACCACCTGTTAGATTTTTTACATTAGTAAATCCTAATGTGTCTAAAATTAAAGCTGCCTGTCCGCTTCGGTTACCACTGCGGCAGTACACAATAACTTCTTCGCCTTTCAGGTGTTCAATATCGTCCACTTGCATAGTTTGTACCTTTCCCAATGGCAGCAGCAAACCACCAATGTTAAAATCTGCATTTTCGTGGGGCTCACGTACGTCAATTAGATTTAACTGCTCTCCTTTATCGAGGCGTTGTTTTAATTCATCGTTGGTTATTATTGTCATAAAGCAGTTTTTTAATTATTGTCGAGTGAATCTTTAGGGCTTTTCATTTCTTTGCTCAACCACAAATCCATAACCTGACCGGCCTGAATATATCGTGGCTTCTTTTCCTCGTCAAAACGTTCTGGATTTTGTTTCCAAACAAATGCAGCTGCAGTGTCTTTTACGCCTGCATCTGGCATTACAGAAGCAATCGTTATACCCAGGCCTTCAAGATATCCTTTTGCTTCTCCATAAGTCATATTAAGAAGTGAGGGTACCATAAAAGGTTTGCTGTCTATTCCGCTTCCAATTACCAGAGTTATTTTACTGCCCCATTGCACTTTTGCTTTTTCCGGAATTCTTACACCGCTGTATTGCTGTTCTAAAACAGAACCTGCCTGAAAGTCGGGTTTAAAAATCGTATCTTCTAATTTAAGATGGTTTCTTTCCAGTAAATCTAAAGCAAAACTTAAACTCTGACCTTCTAGCTTGGGCATATCAATCATTGGCGGTATGGCACGGTTAACCGTTATAAATACCGTACGGTTTATTTTAACTGTTGCATTCGCATCTGGAAGTTGCTTCAATACAATGCCTGCTTTTGCCGTGTCGGTATAAACAGAGTCTACTATTTCCACCTGAAAGCCTTTTTCCTCCAGCAGCTTTACCGCTTCGGCAGTTTTTTTGCCCAATACTGGCGGCACTTTTAAATGAGCATCATGTTTTGTAACCCAACCAAGCATTTTCAAAATAAAATAAAGTATCAGAAATGCAAGCGCCCCTGCTGCTAACAGGTTTACCCAAAATGGCCGGTTGGTAATAAATTTAAACATTAAGGTGTACGTTTATTTAGTTAAACATTCTTCTATTAAAGCTGTATAAAAGTCCTGTAAAGTCCAGCCCATTGCAGCCACCTGCTGTGGCACTAAACTGGCTTCGCTCTGCCCGGGAACTGTATTAATTTCAAGCATGTATGGTTCACCATTGCTTTCGTTCAAAATAAAATCAATCCGCACAACGCCATTGCAATTAAAAACGCTGTAAATTTTTTGTGCGGCACTGCGTATTTTTTCCGCAACAGATGGATCTACGTTTGCTGGTGTTATCTCTTCACTGGCACCTTCATATTTTGCTTCAAAATCAAAAAATTCTTTTTTAGAAATGATTTCTGTTATGGGCAATTGTATAATTTTCCCCTTGGCCTTAAACACACCAATAGTAAATTCCCTGCCTTTAATAAATTCTTCCACCAGTACCTGGGTATCTTCTTTAAATGCTTTTTCAACTGCGGCGGTTACAGCCTCAGCAGTTGGTTCGTTTACTTTCGACATGCCAATACTCGAACCTCCATTATTAGGCTTAACAAAAACCGGAAATTTTAGCTGGCTGATAATATTATCAACACTATAATGGCTGTTTTTAAAAAGCAGCACCGATGTAGCCACTTTAATACCTGCATTGGCCGCAACAGAAACAGTGTATCGTTTATTAAAAGTTAAGGCTGATGAAGCCGCATCACAACCAGTGTATGGTATCTTTAAACAGTCGAAATATCCCTGAAGCTTACCATCTTCACCAGGTGTGCCGTGAAGGCCTATCAGTACCGCATCAAACTTTATTTTAATACCGTTTAATGTAATTGAAAAATCATTTTTGTCAACAAGCTCTTTCCCGTTGCCACCCATATAAAACCAGCCAACAGGATTAATATCAATTTTGTAACACTCCCATTTAGCAGAGTCAATATTTTTTTCAATGGTTACAGCGCTTTTATAAGAGATAACAGCTTCGCCAGAATAGCCGCCGGTAACCAGTGCAATTTTTTTCTTCATTTGGCTGTTTGTGGGGTTGTTTTAAACAAAGAAACGAAAAAATAATTTCTGTTATTTAAATAATTGCCGCTTTAAGATTTATTTAAGCAGTATTGTTAAAGCAGGCTTATTGAGCACTGTCTGTTACCTGCTGGCCTATGCCTTCGTTACCTGTATCCAGTACAAATTTCCAGGAACCATCTACCTGTTTTTTCCATATACTAACGTAGGTACCGTATAATACGGTGTCCTGAGTTGAAGGTGTAAGAGTAAAAACACCATAAGTATATCCAAGCTCCCCGCTGTTTGCAACATACCCTTTTTGCGGCTCCCATTCCATAGTAAAACTGGTATCGTTAATCCTTGTCAGGTAATCTATTGCCTCTGCGCCCATTAACGGGTATTGGTTGGGGCGTAACAAAACACCATCATCATCTATATAATTAATAAATGCCTTTTTCATCCCTTCTTCTTTGCTCATTTTAGAAAACCCCCTGTCTGCATCCATCATCTTTAATTTATCTTCTGGAGAAGTTTTTTCATTTTTATTTTCGGGTAACCGGCAAGAAAAAAATGACAACGCAAGCAATAGTAATGACAATTTATACATCATACAAAAATAACAATTACTTTATTTAAGACATTATTTACCGATACA
>JAGVCC010000315.1 GCA_020059395.1 Chitinophagales bacterium
CAAATTGATGATTTGCTGGATGAAATTGATAAACGCATTACCAAAGGCGACCGTGTGCTGGTAACAACATTGACCAAACGCATGGCCGAGGAAATGACGAAATATTTAGAACGCATCAACATAAAATGTAAATACATACACAGTGAAGTGGATGCACTGGAAAGGGTGGAAATTTTAAGAGAACTGAGGTTAGGTGTTATTGATGTTTTAGTAGGCGTAAACTTACTGCGTGAAGGACTGGACTTACCCGAAGTGAGCTTGGTTGCTATACTGGATGCTGATAAAGAAGGTTACCTGCGTAACGAAAAAAGTTTAACCCAAACTGCAGGGCGGGCTGCCCGTAATGTGGATGGACTGGTAATTTTTTATGCTGATAAAATTACCGACAGTATGCAAAAAACAATGGATGAAACCACCCGACGCCGTGAAAAACAAATTGCCTACAATATTGAACATGGCATTACACCCACTACTATTAAAAAAGATACACAGCAAATTATGGCGCAGGGCAGTGTGCTGGATGTAAGAGGCTATGACCCGGCAAACCCATACAGCATTAAACCTGATGAAGATATTGTGAGCATAGCTGCGGAAGACGAAGCGGAATATAAAACCATACCGCAAATGGAAAAGGGTATTGCAAAAATTAAAAAGCAAATGGAAAAAGCCGCAAAAGATTTAGATTTTATGGAAGCAGCCAGGTTAAGAGATGAAATGTTTAGAATGCAGAAGGAGTTGGAGGGGATGAAGGGATAAATAATAAGTACTTTTGAAATAAATAATATCGCAGTATGGATAATAATTTCAGATTAGACAGATCGCAATTTTCAAAATTAAGTTTTGAAGAAGCGGATAAGGAAATAAATGACTATAAGAAAAATACTCCGCAGGAAAGGCTTGAAAACGCTAACAGGCTCATTGCAATTGCATACAATTTCTCACTTGGTAATCCACCTCAAATGGATAAAACTTATTTTAAAGCAAGAAGGTTGAATAATGGGTAATATCTTCAATACCGACTTCAGGGATTTTATACAGGCATTAAATAATAATGATGTAGACTATATGCTTGTAGGTGGTTATGCAGTAATACTGCATGGTTATTCAAGAACAACAGGTGATATGGATATATGGGTTAACCGAACCAGCGATAATTATATAAAATTAATAGCAGCATTTAACGAGTTTAAGATGCCGGTATTTGATATGACAGAAGAAAATTTTTTGAATCATTTGGATTGGGATGTCTTCCGCTATGGAAGAAAACCTGTGGCAATTGATATAATGACAAAAATGGGAGGGCTTAATTTTAATGAATGTTATGAAATGTGCAAAGAGTATAATGATGAGGGATTATTAATAAAACTTGTTCACTATAACGATTTAATTAAAGCCAAAAAAGCATCAGGCAGGCATAAAGACCTGAACGATTTGGAAAATCTTGAATCTGGTACAACAGAGTAAAGATGCAGGATTATAAGAATATCTTAAAGACTACAAAAATATTCGTACCATAAAAATATTCCAGTTAAAACATCCCTTCTCCCCGTACGTCTCAGCATTAAGAGATATACAACCGCTCTCATTTATATGCTCACAGCCGTAATTATAATTTTTATTTTAGCACTTATTATTTATTTTTTTATGCAACAGCCCATGTTTGGCCGCAAGCCCACAGCAGAAAGGCTGCAAGTAATACTACAGTCTCCTAACTATTACGATGGTGCTTTTCAAAATCAAAGCGATACACCCAATTTTACAAATGGTGGTAATTTTTTTACTGTGCTCAATAAATTTTTCTTTGAAAAAAGAGTAAGAAACAAACCAGCCCAGCCTTTGCCCTCAATAAAAACCAATTTAAAGCAACTTGCCAAAGATGAAAATGTATTGGTATGGATGGGTCATTCATCTTACTTTATGCAAACAGATGGTAAAACATTTTTGGTGGATCCTGTGCTGAGCGGCCATGCATCTCCCTTTAGTTTTACCACCAACAGTTTTGCCGGTAGTGATATTTATACAACAGATGATTTTCCTGCAATTGATTTTCTCTTCATCAGCCACGACCATTGGGATCATTTAGATTATAAAACCGTTACCGCACTAAAACCTAAAATAAAAACCATTGTTACCGGCCTTGGCACAGCACAGCATTTGGAGCGGTGGGGTTTTAGCAGACAAAACATTATTGAAAAAAACTGGAACGAAACTGCTCAATTAGCCGAAGGCTTTAATGTAACTGTTTTACCTGCCCGCCATTTTAGTGGCCGCACATTTACACGTAATAAAGCCATATGGGTATCGTTTGCTTTGCAAACACCCACACAAAAAATTTATCTGGGTGGGGATAGTGGTTATGATAATCATTTTAAAGAAATTGGAAACACTCACGGCCCATTTAACCTGGCCATACTGGAATGTGGACAATACAATGAATTTTGGAGTCACATACACATGATGCCCGAACAAACTGTACAGGCGGCACTGGACTTAAAAGCTGAAAAATTGTTGCCTGTGCATTGGAGCAAGTTTGCATTAAGCATGCACTCATGGAATGAGCCCGTTAAAAGGGTAACAATAGCTGCTGATACTGCAAGTATGCCTGTTGCCACCCCCATGATTGGGCAAAAGCTAAATTTTAATGATGCCGGCCAGCAATTTACCCGCTGGTGGAGCGGCCTCAATTAAGCTGTCAATAGGTTTTGCCATTTACTAATGGCGTTCTTAAAAATATTTTGTTATCTTACTAACCTTAAAATTTAAGGAGTATGACAACAATAGCACTGTATAATCTTAAAGGCGGCGTAGGCAAAACAGCCAGTTGTGTAAACTTTGCTTATCTGGCGGCGGCCGATGGCTTTAAAACTTTGTTGTGGGATATTGATCCACAGGGTTCTTCATCGTTTTACTATAAAGCAAAACCCAAAGTGCACCCCGGCATAAAAAAACTAATTACTAAAGATGCAGATTTGGAAAGCGCCGTAATGAGTACCGATTTTGAACTGCTGGATGTAATACCTGCCGATAACAGCCATAAAAGTTTTGATATAATGCTGGAAGAAATGAAGGGCAACAAAAACCGGTTAAAAGCAGTAATTAAGCAATTAGATAAGGAATATGATTTTGTATTTATTGATTGCCCTCCGGGTTTTAGTGCATTAAGCGAAAATATTTTTAATGCTGCGGATATTGTTCTGATGCCCGTTATTCCCACCACATTATCCATTCGCACTTACCAAATGGTAAAAGAGTATTTTAAAGAAAAGGATTTAGATATTAGTAAAATGATGTGCTTTTTTACCATGGCTGATTTACGTAAAAACCTGCACAACGAAATAATGGAAGAGCTGTATAAAGACAAACGCTTCTTTCAAAACTATGTTCCTTATTTATCCGACGTAGAAAAAATGGGCATACACAAAGCACCTGTTATGGAATTTGCCAACAGCAGCTATGCCTCACAATGTTATAGGGAGTTATGGACAGAGATAAAAGAAGGTGTACTTTAGTAATTCGTTTGCCTGCTTTTACAAAACTATTTTATCTGCCAAATCTAAGACTCAAGAGCTACTTTAGGGGTTTTAGGGAAAAACAAGAATTAAAGTATGAAAAGAGAATTAGCCAGCTGGTTCAGCCCTTCCTTAAATAAAGACATGCCCATAGTTACTTATGGCGATTATGGTTTTGCTTTACTTTTAGTACCAACAGCCGCTGCAGATTATTTAGAGTACGAACGCTTTCAGTTAATTGACAGCCTTGCCCCGTTTATTAACAGTGGTAAAGTAAAAGTTTTTTCTGTAAACAGTATTAACACCGAAAGCTGGTTGAACAAGCAAATGCAGGGTGAGCATAAAGCCATACGCCAAAACCAGTTTAACCAGTATGTTTATAACGAAGTAATCCCTTTTATTAAAAACAGCACCTCACAGGAAACACCTATAATTGTTGGTGGCGCCTCTTTTGGCGCATTACACAGCATGAACCTTTTTTTAAAACGCCCCGATTTAATTAACGGCGTAATTGCTATGAGCGGTGTGTATAATTTGATGGAATACACTGATGGGTTTTATGATGAACAGGTATATTTTAACTCCCCCGCCCACTATATACCCAATTTAACCGACCATAATACGCTGGAACAAATACGGCGGAGTAATCACATACATATTTTAAGCGGCAGCGGCGATTATGAAGCACCTGATGCAGCCCGTGAGTTTGCCGGTATCTTATACAACAAAGGCATAAATTATGAGCTGGACGTTTGGGGCACTGAATGGAAACATGACTGGCCAACATGGCGTGCCATGTTGCCACAATATCTGGAAACCCGGTTTTAAAAGGCTTGTACACAATAAAAGATGTGTTTTTTTGTTATAAAAAGGAAATCCTAACTAGAATCCTGACAAATGAAAAAACCAATTTTACTTTTTTCGCTGAAATGCGCTGTAATTGTTTATTTCGCTGCCTGCTCCGGCATTGATTCATTTACCACAGCAAAATCTGCAAGCGCACAATTAACTAAAGGCGGCTGGAAGGTAAATTGCTACAGTAATACCCAAACAGATAATACCTGTATTTTTGAAGGCTATACTTTTAATTTTTTGCCAACTGGTAAAGTAACTGCTGTAAAAGGCAGCAACCGTTTTGAAGGCAACTGGCTGGAAGATAATATAAATAAAAAAGTAACCATTAGTTTTAAAAACTCTGGCACTGCTTTAGATGCATTGAATGATTACTGGAACATTGCCGCTATAAAAGATGGTGAAATAAGTTTTGAAAAGAAAGAAGGCAGCAGTACAGACAAACTCTATATTAGTTTGCTATAATTTTCACTTTAAAATAATTAAGTAAAGCCGCTTTAATTAAAGCGGTTTTTTATTTCAACGCCTCCCACAAAATCTCCACCGGGTGCAAAGCCTTTGCACCGGTACCATCTTTTATCTGATGCCTGCAACTGGTGCCCGGTGCTGCAATAATTGTTTCGGCAGCAGCATTACGAACCGCAGGAAATAACACCAGTTCACCAATCTGCATACTTAAATCGTAATGTTCTTTTTCATACCCAAAACTGCCAGCCATACCGCAGCAGCCGCTGGGTATTGTTTCTACTGCATAGTTTTGAGGAATAGATAACATAGTTGCTGTTGCTCCCGTGCCGCTCAATGCTTTTTGCTGGCAATGCCCGTGTAGTTTTATTTTTTGATATGATGAAGTGAACAATGTTCTATCAATTTTACCAGCTGCAAATTCTTTTGCGATAAATTCTTCTATGGTATAAACATGCTTTGCAAGCTCTTTTGCTTTGGTAACATTTTCATCTGTTGCTAAATCAATATACTCATCTCTTAAAGTAAGAATAGCCGAAGGCTCCACGCCTATTAATGGGTTGTTTTCATTTACAACTGCATGAAGCAGTTCAATATTTTTATTAATAATTTCTTTTGCCTTACGCACCAAACCTTTGCTTAACCAGGTGCGGCTGCTTTCTAAATGTTGTGGAATGGTAACACTGTAACCTAATTTTTCCAGCAGCTCAATGGTAGTAATGCCAATTTCGGTATCATTATAGTTTGTAAACTCATCGCAGAAGAAGTTTATAGTTTGTGGTTTGCGGTTTATAGTTTGTGGTTTGCGATTAACAAACCATTTAGCTAATGTAGTTTTGTACATGGTTGGCATGCTGCGTTTGCCTGCGAAGCCGCTTAGTTTTTTTATTGCGCCGCCAATTACTGAATTGGTTACTGCAAAATTGTACAGCGATGGTACCAATGCACCCAATTTAGCAGACGCAGTAAAATTTGCAATCAGCTTACTGCGTAAAGGCACACCATTTGCATCGTAGTAATGCTGTAAAAATTCTGCTTTTAGTTTGGCTACATCCACATTGCTGGGGCATTCGCTTTTACATCCTTTACAGCTAAGGCACAAATCCATTACTTCATAAATTTCTTTATGATCGTAGCGGTTTATTTTATCGCTGTTGGTTAAAAACTCACGCAAAATATTTGCCCTTGCCCTTGTAGTATCTTTTTCATTTTTTGTAGCCATATAGCTGGGGCACATGGTGCCACCGCTTAAGGCTGTTTTACGGCAGTCGCCACTGCCATTGCATTGCTCCGCATGTTGTAATACATTTTGATTATTAAACCGGAAATGTGTTTTAAACTCCGGCGTTTGCTGGCCCGGCACATACCGCAGCATGGTGTTCATGCTGGGGGTGTCTACAATTTTATTGGGATTGAAAATGTTTTCGGGGTCCCATGCCTTTTTTATTTCTTTTAGTAGCGCATAGTTTTTATCACCCACCATTTGTTTAATAAATTCGCCACGCAGTCTGCCATCGCCATGCTCGCCACTTAAACTGCCATTGTATTTTTTAACCAGTGTGGCAATTTCTTCTGCAATCGTTCTAAACAGCTTGTTGCCTTCTACTGTTTTTAAATTAATAATGGGGCGTAAATGAATTTCGCCACTGCCTGCATGTGCGTAATGCACCGAGTATAAATTGTGTTTCTTTAGTATTTCATTAAAATCACGGATGTAAGCAGGTAGGTCGTTTACATCAACCGCAGTATCTTCAATTACTGGCACCGCTTTTTCATCGCCGGGTAAATTGCTTAACAAGCCAAGCCCTGCTTTACGCAGCGTCCATATTTTTTTACTGTCTGCACCAAACAATAATGGAAAGTGATAGCCAAGGCCTGCAGCTCTCATATCATCTTCCACCAGTTTCGCTATCGCAATAATTTCTTCTTTAGTATCTCGGCAAAATTCAATTACTAAAATAGCACCGGGGTCGCCCTGCACAAAAAAGCGGTTTTTGCTTTGCTCAATATTATCCTTGGTGCATTCTAAAATATAGTGGTCAATTAATTCGCTGGCGCTGGGTTTATGCTTCATGGCAATAATGTTGGCCTGCAGGCTTTCATCAATGCTGTTAAAATGTACGCACAACAAACCCGTTTCTTTGGGCGGCTGTTGCACCACATTCAGTTTTATTTCTGTAATAAAAGCAAGTGTGCCTTCGCTACCTGCAATCAACTGGCAAAAATTAAAATCGCTGCCGCCTGCATTAAATGGTGCCGCTTCAATTAATAAATCCACTGCATAGCCAGTATTTCTTCGCTCCACTGATTTTTTAGGAAATTCTTTTCTTATTTCCTGCTGTGTATTGTAATCGCTTAATAAACTCCTTGTTCTGTTATAAATGGCAGCTTCCAGCGTATCGCCTTCGCACTTTGCATGAAAGTCATCCAAGCCAATGGTTTTAAATTCAGCCTCGCTGCCATCACTTAAAATAGCTTTTACTTCCAATGTATGTTCTCTTGTGCTTCTGTACACAACCGAATTACTGCCGCAGCTGTTGTTGCCAACCATGCCGCCAATCATGGCACGGTTAGCTGTGGAAGTTTCTGGCCCAAAAAATAAACCGTGTGGTTTTAAAAACATATTCAGCTCATCCCGTATTACTCCCGGCTGCACACGTACCCAGTTTTCTGCTGTATTTAGTTCTAGAATTTGTGTAAAATATTTCGATACATCCACCACAATACCATTACCCACCACTTGCCCGGCTAACGAAGTGCCGGCAGTACGTGGAATGAGTGAGGTTTTGTGAGCAAGGGCAAAAGCTATCAAATTTTTTATATCCTCATTTGTTTTAGGAATGGCAACCGCCAATGGCAGCTCACGGTAAGCGCTGGCATCGGTGGCGTAAAGCGTACGCATGGTGTTATCAAAAAATAAATCGCCGTTTAACTGGTTTTTCAGCTGCTGTAATGCCTTGTTCATGCCAATAAAATTGTGTAGAGGCGCAAATATAGTTTAGTAAAAAGAAACCACCGAACGGCACTGTCTGTAAAAAATACCCTTGCCGGGGTATACTGGTACTGGTAATATTTATGCATATTTACGCCTTAAACTATTTGTATGTTCATAAAATGTAAACCGGTATTTCTTTTAGCGTCTGTATTTTTCTTTTTTGCTGCGGCGGCCCAGCCGGCAAAACCAAAAACAACAAAGCCTGCGGCTAAGCCTGCAGCCACTGTAAAAAAAATTGATTACGAACAATTAAAAGCTGAAATAAGAACCCTGTACAGAAATGAAAAGCATAAAGAGGTAATTACCAAAGCAACACAATACCTTTTAAAATTTCCGAAAGATACCC
>JAGVCC010000496.1 GCA_020059395.1 Chitinophagales bacterium
ATTTCTTTTTGTCCAAGTTTTTGTCCAATTGAAATAACAAAGCCGCTGTATTAGCCTGTGGGCTTGTTTCAGCGGCTTTAGAGTACCACGTACGGGATTGCAGCAACCCCACACTATTATTTTTTGTGCATTGAAAATCAATTAGCCTTTGCAGGTGCTTACTCATTTTACAGGCGGTTTTGTCAAAGTTTTTGTCAATATTAATTTAGGGTTGCTGTATCTGCAAAGGCTTGCGTTGTTCTTTCACCTTTTATAAAATAGTAATTGCCCCGGCGTATATAATACTTCTTATCACCATTCACACCCATTGAAAAATCAAAAATTTGTTTTGCTCTGTCATCATAAAAAAGCGTTAGTTTATTGCCTGCCAATTCGTATTTACCAAAAAGAAATTCTGTTTGTGATTTGGTGGCATTGTAGTCATTAAATTCAAAGCTCCCGTCTCTCGAAAATTTAATGTAAACAGTAGTTGAATTTGCAAGGTTCCAATTGCCAATAAGGTTTTCAATACTGGTACTGCTGGTTAATTTTTTTTCAGTAACATTTACCGGCACTGTATCAGTTTGTACACCTGGCTTTGTTGCTGAGTTATTAAGTTCTCTTTCTCTAAGTTCAAGCTCTTTTTCTTTCAATGCAAGTTCTTTCTCTTTATTGCCATCATTGCAACTAAAAAAAACAGTAAGCAGTAAAATTGTAATTGTGTGCTTCATAACAACAGGGTTTTATTTTTTGGTTTTGGTTATCTCAATATCAGGTTCTGCTGCAATACTCAATTCATGTTCACCCCCAACAGCATCCACATCATTAGTTTTTTTTGCATCGTTTGTTTCTGGTTCTACAACGGTAATTTTCATCTCTAAAAGCCGGTAATACTTTTCTTTCCATTCGCTTACATTCTCAGGCTGTTTATAAATCATTTCGCCCCTGCCAGTAACAACCCAATCAATATTTAATTCAGGAAAATTTTTGTTTACAGTTTCCAGTTTATCACTTCCAATTGCGCTTTTGTTGTTAAAAAAGCTATTTGAAAAGGAATTTTTCGTACAAAATTTGTTTACAGTAAGTTTTTGATTTTCAACAAATTGCTTCAATCTTTCTTTTGCGTTACTCATATTATCTAAAAATATTTAGAAAAAAATTTGGTGGTTCTAATAATTTTTAGAACTTTTACATCCGTAAGCAATTTTAGTAGGCTGTTTACACGAAAAAACGTAGTTCTTACAAAAGCAAATTTTTTATAAGCAATAAGCGCAAAAAGCAATACCTATTGTAACGGCTGGTGCGCTGATTGCATTTCGTGTACATACATACTACTAAAAAGTTCCCAAAAGGGCTTACAAGGGCTGGTTTAAATCAGTTTGCGTAAGCCCTTTTTGTTTACATACTATTATTAACCTGTTAAGATAATATTTTTTATGCAATCACAAAATCATGCAGCTGCTTTCACAAATAATTATGTTTTGGATATGTACAGCAAGTACATGGAGATGTACCAAAACCGTTACGCAGGCATTTTCTTTTTTGTGGTTACATGGCAGCATATTAGTTACTGGCGCAAAACAGTTACTTTTTTAGGGGGTATTGCGGTAAGCCGTGGCCTGTTTACAAGGCAGCAATATTTGCAGGATAAAAATACAGTGTATGGCAACCCCGAAATTATTAAACAGGTCCAAATTAATACAGCAGATAACAAACAACAAATATTAACAGGTGGGGGTTTTTCAAGCAACGCCGGTGCAAGCAATTGCGCCGGTTTTTAATTTTTATGAGCAATCAACTTTTACATAGCACACTTACAATTTTGCAGCATTGCATTGCTACAGATGCAAGCGCAAAAGAAAAAGTTTTGCAAATGCTCAATGCATTACCGGTACACAATACGGTAGCGGCCACCGCCAAAAATATAGGTGCTGCAGACCTGCTAAAGAAAAAGCATTGGAGCAACCAGGACAGGCAGCAGGCAATACAGCTGGTTAAGCTGCCAAAGGAATTAAAACAATTTTTCACACAAAAAAATATGTTATGATACACTACTTTTTTGCAGCTGCTGCATTTCTTTCACTTACAGTTGTAGGTGCCGGGCTTTACCTAATGTACAAAATGGCAAAAGACATGAAGGATTTACAAAATAACCCCTTCAACAAATGATACCAGCGCCCTTTAAAAGATACAACGGCGGTAAAAGCGGCAACGGTGTTTACCAAACAATAATAAACCTGCTGCCACCAATGAGCCGGTTTATTAGCCCCTTTGTTGGCAATGGTGGTATTGAGCGCCGGTTTAATTTACCTGCCAACAATTATTTTTTTGATACCAATCCCGTTGTTGTTAATGCGTGGCATACTGTACTAAAAGGTTACAACAAAAAAAATCCACAGCAAAAAATTGTGATAGAAAATAGAGACGGCCTAACCGCAATTGCAGCATTTAAAAACACCGATAAAACCACACTGATATTTTGCGACCCTCCTTACTTATTTGATACACGGGTAAGCCAACAAAAACTGTATGGCGTACACGAATGGAGTTATGAGCAGCATGTAAAATTTTTAAACATGCTAAAGGGCAGCACTTGCAATATTATTATTACACACCCTCCGCATATACTGTATGAAAATATGCTAACCGGGTGGAGCATAAAAGATTTTACATACATAAACAGTGCAGGCAATAAATGTGCAGACCGTTGCTGGTACAATTACCCCAAACCAACAATACTGCAAGACTTTACATATTTAGGCAACGATTACCGGGAACGGGAGTTGATAAAAAACAAAACCGCCCGGCACATGGCAAAGCTGCAACGCTTACCAGCTGCTGAGCGCAATGCAATATTAAGTGCCGTAATAAACAAGTACGGCAATTCATCAATAATAAACCTTTTAAACAATGGAAGTACAAATAAGCAGATACCATAGCGGAATAAACGAAATGGTGCATAAAAGCGAATACGTGCCCGACTGGCAAACAGCCTTTGCAATGGCCAATACAATTTGGGAAAATGCAGATGATGCAGTGGGTATTACCACAACCGTTTTTGCAAGCGGCATTAATCAGGTAAGTGTTGCATGTAAGCGCCGTATTGTATTTCAAATTACAGAGGTTGACGAACGTAAAAAAAAGCCCGTACAAAAATCAATTTTTGAATAATGATAGAAACATTTTCACCTTATGCACTAATAAAATACGCAAGAGCAAAAGGCAAAGTAATTAAAGCTAAGCAGCCGTGCTTTGATGAATATGGCCAAAGATTGGATAAGTACGTTTATGTTTCAGTGATACCAAGAAGTTTACTGCATATAAGCGGCCTTAAATCTATACAGTGTGATTTGTCTTTTGATTACGGTATTTACATAGAACAACTAATTTTTTAATTGCAGCCAAAAATTACATATCAGCTTGCAGCCTGGGCAACGCAGCAGCGTTTTAAAAATACGGTGTACAATACCAATGCTGTAATTGGTGCTGTAGATACGTTTTCCCGTCTTAAAGCCTTTGCAGGTGTTACCAGCTGCATTAAAACATGGCGCAAGCGCAAGGCAGAAATAGCGCAAGTATGTAAGGTATCACAAAGCACATTATTCAGGCGTATTAACTGGCTGCAACAGCAGGGCTTTATTAATAAAGATTACAGCACACTTACTTTAAAAAGCTGGCATAACGTACATGAACAATTGCAGCTGCCATATACCAAACAATTTTTTACACACCCATTAATAAAAGAAAATGAAAAAGAAAAACAGCCTTTTTACTGGATTTACTTAGCTGAAATTGTAGATAATAAAAGCAGGCAGGATTACATGATAATAAAGAAGCTGAACAAAAATCATAACGTAAAAGCAGACTTGTTAGCAGCACTACAGCAACAGGGAGCCGACATGCAGCAATGCAGTAACAACCCGGCTTACCTACTTAATCAGTTGCAGGCGCTCTACATTCAAAGTTTTGTAGTTGGGACAGAAATTCACGATTTATTAATTGCAATACGCCCCGATAATAACCGCAGCTGCGTTGGTATGGGTAAGGCATGGCAAAGCGAAACCAAAAGCCGCTTAAACCGTACCACCGGTAAAAATGAGTATGATAGGCTGGCTATGCAGGCAAGCTATATTAAAAAGAAAATGAAACAGCAGGGCATTGCAATTATACAGCGCCCTGGCACAATAGAAAGCGAAATAAGAGGCCGCAATAAAGAGTGCCACGTTATGTACAACAAGCATAATAAAACCACTTTTCAGGCATTGTGTGACGATATAGCACCCATACAAACGGTTAACCCTGCAAACCTTCAATTTCCCATACCAAATGCAGCATGATTTTTTTTCTTTTTGCCCCTGTAATTCAAAATTCTTATGAACAAAAATTGGATAATCTAATGTAAAAAAGACTTGTAGAAGATATAGTACCTGTAAAACAACTTGTAGTATGTATAAGTTTTACAGGTGCTGCTTAAAAAATTTCATTATCCACCGGCGCAACTGTGTACAAACTAAAAACCCAAACAATAATGTTAAAAACTAACCCCGAAAATTTGAGTAATCCACAATCAGCACCAGCAAAAAAGCAGGTAATGCCGGCAACAAAAGACCGTTGCCGGTTTGATATGTTTGTTATGCTGCGTAATGAAGTACCAATGACATTTGTTACAGGTAGTAAGGAATGGTGTATAAGAGGTGACAAGTACAAGACTGAGGCCAACAAAATGCTGCAATACCTTTTGGGCATTGTAAAAAATCACCACAGCAATTATTACCTGATGGAGCTTTACGACAATACAAAGCCCAAAGAAAACGGCGAACGGTTGATTTTAAAAATCCTCAACAATCAGGTAAAAGTAAACCGCCTGCTTAATTACCCGGACTTAATAAAAAATTTTTCACTGCCTGAATGGTTAAGTTATGAGATTAAAAATTAACCGGCATTTTGCAACGCAGGTTGTAAATGTTTACATGCCCCACATGATACAGTTTGCAGATGCCCGTACACAATTGCACCCTGTATTAAGCGACGAATTTTTAAACATGCGTATAGTTACCGAAACAGTAAAAAATCTGCATAAAAAAATGCAGATACGGGTAATAGTAAGCACTGGTGATTATTGTTTTTTTCGCCTTACAGATGCTGAAACAATTTGCATGTATAAATTTTTATTGCATCACCCTATAATGGCAGAAAAACAATTTGAGCTACAGCAACGGGATGCCCTGGTACATATACTGCATAAATTTTTAATTGAGCCGGTGCCACCTAAAAAAATATTTACACTGTACAGATGAATGAATTGTTAACCCACGGTGGATTGTTTGAAGGCATAGGCGGTTTTAGTTTGGCAGCTGAGCGGCAAGGTATAGCAACGACCTGGGCTTGTGAGCTTAACCCCTTTAAAAGAAAATTACTAAGGCAACATTTTAAAAATGCAAACATCTACTTTGACATTACAAAACTCAGTTACCCCTCTCCCGTGGATATACTCACTGGCGGCTTTCCATGCACAAATATTTCAGCTGCCGGCAATGGAGACGGAATTTTTGGAGCCGACAGTTTTTTGTGGTGCGAATACTACCGCATCATTTGCGAATGTAAACCCAGGTACATCATTATTGAAAACAGTCCGTTCCTTACAAAAAGAGGGCTTGAATATATCCTATATGACATTGCCAGAGCAGGGTATAATGCACAATGGAAATGTTTACAAGGCAACCAGTTTGGGTACAGGCACAAAAGAAAGCGAATGTTCATTGTTGCCTACCCCATGCAAAAACGATTTAACACACTTCCCGTACTCTTTGCAGAAAGTAGTGAGTTTAATAAAGAGAGGGCACCAAAACAAGCTCAGTTATCAATGCTGCTTAAACGGTATGACAAACATTCAGACTTTACAGATATACGAGGAAATAATGGGTTTCCCAAAGGACTGGACGAAAATAGAATCCGGGCAATTGGAGATGCCGTTATACCAGACATAGCAGAGTATGTTATTTGGTGCATAAAAAAATTCAATCAACAATTAATACAATAACATGAAATCAACAACAACAAAAAAAATTGCATGGTGGCTAATACTGTTTACTGCCTGCATTGTATGCCTTGCCAGTTGCAAACCATTTAAGCAGCTTGCAAACAACCAACCGGTGTACACAAAAAAAGCCCGTATAGTACCCGGTAATGCTAAAAACTTTCAGCTACGTAAAGCCGCAAAGGAAAAAAAATTGCAAACAAAAAAACTTAACAGAAATGAGCAAACCAGTAATTGAGTACATAGGATATAAACACAGAAAAGTTAAAATTGTAAACCGTAACCATTGCTTAGTAGTAGCAAAAGATGATTATGTAGGGATAGGCATATCATGCACCAATGATGAAAAATTTATTGAGGCAGCCCTTTATCTTGGAGAAAAAATTACAGAACAAGAGTTTGCAGCTGCATACAATGAAGCAATACAGCAAATTAACTTAATCAAAGAAATGTAATCACCATGCTACTAAACCACGGGCAACAAATTGCCAACGAAATAATAAAACACCTGCAACCCCACTGCCAACGCATAGCCATTGCAGGCAGTGTACGCAGGCAGGCAGCTGTATGCAAAGATGTAGAAATTGTTTGCGTACCAAACGGCTGCAAAGCAATATGGAATAAAGCAGCAGATATTTTTGGCGGTACTGAGTACAGCGTACAATATGCAAAATACAGCCCTGAGTTTATTGCAGCCCTTTCTGCCTACCCTATAGAGAAAGGGCACCCAACAGGCCGGTATGTAAAAATAAACTACATGGGCAGCATTGTAGATGTGTTTATTTGCACACCAACAAACTTTGGTTACATACATGCCATACGCACCGGCCCCAAAAGCATAAGCCAGCGCCTTGTTGTTAATTTAAAGCTGCGTGGGTATGAGTGCAAAGATGGATGGGTGTATAAAGACGGCCACCCCGGCGAACTGAAAGAAGAAAGCGAAGTGTTTGCACTGGCACAAATGAAATTTTATGACCCTCAATACAGAAAGTAAAAATGAAAAATTTTGATTACTACATAATTGTAAAAAACAATAAGGTTGTTGATATTTTAAATGCACGTAATCACCCGTATAATTTTGTTTTGATTAACCCCCAACCTTGTATTCAGGTTTGGAAGGTAAAAATTAAGGGCTATTTAAATAATCCGTCTGTTTAAATAATTTGCTTACATTTGCAACAGCCGTTACAGCTGGGTTAACCCGGTTGCAACGGTTTTTTTTATACCCTGCATACAGTTAACCCGGTAATCACTAAAAAATGATTACATGGAAACGACAGAACAAACAGGCCCACAACAACAGCCAATAGACTACACTGCTGATGAAAGCACACAGTTGCCCCCGGCTTCCCCACACGTTGTATTTGATGAAGAAACTTTTACGCCGCCGCCCCCTGATGCGGACAGCGTTATAAATACAGGTGCTGCAGACCTTGAACCAACCGAAAAAAAGAAGCCGAAAAAAGAAAAACCACAACCCAAAGCCCCTGCAAAAAAAAGCCGGGAAACAAAAACAGTCTCTTTAAAAACTATTGCAGATGCAGGCGTAACCCAAAGTGAGTATGATTACCACAACGCAATTTTTCAGGCAAGGCTTGAAAGCGGCCTTACAAAAGACTGGAACCACTACATAAGACAGTGCATGGACTTTGCCGCTAATTATGATGTTATGAAAAATAAATTTAGCACACTTTCATTTGCCCGGCCTGATGCCGAACCGCTGCTTTTAAAAGATGGATATTTTGCTACAGCAGCACCCCACTTAGTAACACCCAAAAATAAATAAAATGAACGCAGAAATTATTGCAGCCATTGAACAAGGCAAAGGCTTAACGCATGACCAGGCATTGCAATTGTTTACACAGCATCAACAGCAGCAAGCCGATTTAAAAATGGTAAAAGATAATCTCTATAAAATACTTGAAATTTTAGGGTTTATCCAAAACGGCCAATTTGTACAAAAAGCAAACATGAAAATTATTATGGGTGCTGTAATGAAATATTTGATGAATACAAATAAGCTGGTTGAAGATTTTGGTTTTGTAACTGAGCTTGCACCGCTGATTGAAAAATACAAAGACCTGTAAAATTGTTATGAGTAAAAAATTTGAATTGCAATGCAGGCGGCTTGCTAAGGAGTTGCCACAAGTGTTTACCAAAGTAAAAAAAACGGTGCCCGTTAAAGGCAGCGAATTAATTAAAAGCGGTAAACACCAGGACAAAGACGGGTACGATATTATACCCGGCAACATTTACAACCGTACCATTGAAATACAAGTACCAATAAACCATGCAGACCGCATTAAAAGGCAATACAGGGCAAAAGGTGAACAAGGTGTTGCAGATTATATAAAGTGGGCAAAATCTGCCGGTAAATGGCAGCAAAACGCAGTTGCTAAAACAATGGAAGCGCAACAACAGCAGCAGCAAAAAAACTAATTAATAAAATAAAAAATTTTGTATGGAAGATAATCAGCAAAATAAAGAAACCACAGCTCCCCAGCATCCGAGCATGACAAAGCTGCTGCAAGATGTTGCACAACCAACCGAGGAACAACAGCCGCAACAAAATCACCCGCCGGTGTTAGATGATTTTGAAGAAGAACCGGAACCACCGTCACCGGGTACAGCTGATACCGGCAATAATGCAGGTGGTGGCCAGCCGCAAGAAAAAAAGATAAATGAAAAAGCTGTAAAAGCTACTGCAAAATTCGTATTGCAGTTATTTGATTTTTTTCAAAACAAAGGCTTTGCCACAGCAGGCCGGTTTAAAGAAAAAAGAAAATTAAAACGGCTGTATGGTGACGATGCACTGGATAAAATGGAGGCTGCAATTACTAAGGCGCAAATGCAAAGTGAAAGCAACACCAAAAGTACTGATGTTGAAATAATGCAGCTGTTTACCCCGGAAGAAATTGGCATGTTACGCATACGCAAAGAGGTAAACGAATTTATTGAAGACCTGCCATTGACCGACGATGAAAAAGAACAACTGATGGAACCGCTTATTGAGATACTGAAAATAAAAGGCGGTACAATACCCCCTGAGTGGATTTTGATAGGAACAATATTACAAGTAACCGGCGCAAGAGCAACAGAGCTTTTAATGATATGAGCAACAGGCGTAATCAAATGTATTTAATTATTGGCCGAAAATTTACCGGCAAAACAACTGTTACAAAAAAAATATCAGAGGCAAGCGGTAAAAAAATTGTGGTGATAGATACAGACGAACACCCGGCATACAGCAGCTTTGCAAAAGTGCCATTAAAAGAATTGCACAAATGGAAAGCAGGCAATATAAAAGTAATAACAGAATACCCAGAGGCTGCGTTGAGAGTGATTAATAAATGTTGCAGCAATGCTTTTGTTATTTGTGAAGATGCAGGAAAATACGTAACACCCAATTTGCAGCTGGACGTGAAGCGGTTTATTATTGACCACAGAAAGCGCAATTTAGATGTTGCCTTTATGTTTCACTTTTTGGCCGATGTACCGCCTTACGTATGCAGGCAGTACGATTACATGGTGCTGTTTAAAACAGGTGATAATTTACTGGCAACACAAAGCAAATATGCAAACTGGCATAAGCTGGTAGAAAGGCAGCAACGCATACAGCAGGTAACAGATATGCACTATTGCGAAATGATAAGCATTGATGAGTAACACACCAACCATATTGCCTAATAACCGCACAAAACTTGCTGCTGTGTATGGTGTAAGCTACAAGGTATTTATTGCCTGGCTTAAAGAAGATAAGGAGCTTATGAAGCATTTAAAAAAGTATGAAGGTAAACGCTCACTCCCTCCCACCATCATTAACAAAATAGTTGAAAGTTTAGGCGCTCCCGATTAAAATTTTTCTGTTTCAGACGTTTTGTAAGAACCGCCGCCTGTTTCTACAGGTGGCTTTTTGTTTGCAACAATTGTAATTAACTATACTTAACTGTAAACAACTGTATTTAACCGCATACAACTAACCTGCATATTATTACCCTTCACATTTTTACAGCACAATAATTTATTCACTCAAAAATTTTTACAATGTTTATCGCTCAATCTAAATCAGGTGCAAAGTGGTGGAATGTATTAATATTGGTTGCAATCATTGTGGTTGTAATGCTGTTAGTACTTGCCTTTGCGGTTAAATTTAAAACCGACCCTAAAGACCCATCTGCCATGAAAGCAACGCTTGCATTAGGCAAAAAAAAGTAAGTACATAAAAACAAAACACTAAAAAAATAAATTCTAAACTTCAATTCTTTTTTATATGAACTTGAAAAAAATACAAAGCCTTGCAATATCAGGCGACGATTTTTCTTCTTACGAAGGCGACCCAGGCGTAATGTACACCGGTTACAATGATGACATGGTGGATTTTGGTGGCGACGGTAACAACAGCCATTTTGGGGCTGAAATTATAAGCCAGCGCCGTTTTACTGTAACGTTGGTTAATACCTTTACAAGTGTTAAGCAGGCGTTACTTTCTCCTTCTTACTCACCATCATTGCCAGCAGGTAACGCAGGCGGTGCGCCAATTGCAGACGGTGCTATTGTAACCGTGGGTGCTGATACATTAACAGCCAGTGGCAGTCCTAAAACAATTGCCGAACTGCTGAAATTTATTGAACGCAACCCGGCACGGTTAATTGGTATGAAAATTACCAGTAACGCAACAGACCAGTTGGCTCAGCAGGTTGTTGTGCAGCGTAAATCACCTTTTGCAACTTTGCAAGATGAATTTATTGACCTTGCAAGCTACACAAGGGAAGAAGCCAACAACGATAAAATGGTAACCGTTCGTGGTTTAAATTATCAGTTTGACGACCAAACCGAAATTCGTTTTCCGGTGGCAGCAGGTGCAGCTGGTACGCCTACACGCACAACCATTACCCTTTATTTTGGTGCAGTACTTAACCCGGCCAGTGCATTAAATAAGAAAAGCGCAAAAGCAGGTAACAACCCGGCGGTTGCTCAGGTAAGGGCAGCAGTTGCCAGTGCTCAATAATATTTTTCATCCTTCAATATCTCCGTAATGGATGTGAAACAAATTGCAGGGCAACACAGCAAAAGTGTTGCCCTTGTTTTTAACAGGTTAGGAATTAAAGCCCCCGTTACTGCAAAAGAAATTGTTTACGCAACACTTGTTTACCAGGGCGAATTTATAGACGAACTGGAAAGGCAGTTAGCATACGATTTAGGAGAGTACACCGGCTTTGACGACAGCGAACCAGCACCCCACATTGAATTAAACACCGGTGCTGTATATCCGCCACAAGGCAGCGGCTTTGGCCAAACGCAAACAATGGCACCTGTTATTGTTAGGAATAAAGCAAAAGCAGCAAAAAAAACTTTGTGGGATGTGTTGGGCAGTGTTGCAGATGCAGCAGGCAAATTTATGGCTGCAAAAAACAACAGGGGAGAAACTGTGTATGTACAAAACCCGGCTGCAAACAATACCGGCAATAATAACGATAACAATAAATGGCTGCTGTATGCAGGCATTGCCCTTGTGGTAATACTTGTTATAGCTGTAATTGCAAAAAGTAATAAGTAATGAGCCTTTTAAAATTAGACGATAAGCAGGCAGAAAATAAATTAAGCATCATACGCCGTTACATTGTAGAACTTTTAATTGTTGGCCTGTGTGTGTTTTGCGGCTACTTGTTTAAAACACAAAAAGATTTTGAAAAAATAATAAGGGATTATTTAACAGAAGACCGTCAGTTGTTGATAGAAAGGCTTGAAGTTAATACCCAGGCACTTTACTACAACAGTAGTATAATTGAAGAAATGCAAAGCCCCCGTTACAATAGTTTTAAACCTATACCCTCTACAGATAAAAATTTCAAACAAAAAAATCAAAAAAAATGAAAAAGTTTTTTCGCAAGATTGTAACCTTTTTAAAAATGCTTTTTAGTAATGTGGATGAATGGATACATGAACACATACAGCCGAGCATTGAAACGGTGCAACGTTTTAAAACGCTTATGGATAACCCGGTATGGGATATGATAACAACTTTAATTCCCGGTGAGCTTGACGATAAGATAAAAAACAAAGTTCGTTCAAGCCTTGAAGTTGCAATTGTTAAACTGGCACCATTACCCGATATTATAAACGAACCTGATTTAGCCATTAAAATTGCAAAGCTGATTGAGTGGATTAAAACACTTAGCCCCTCATTGCAAAAAGGTGCATTGTTAAGGCTTGCAAGCGAAATGGCAATTGCAAGCGGTGGCACAACCGAAGTAAAAGGCCATGCAGTTGATTTACTTACTCAGATGCAGTACAGCAAGTTAACCGAAGGATTAGAGCACAACGATTTAGACCCAAACCATTGCAAACATTGTGGCAACCCTCAATAAATCAATAGAAACTTTTAATATACCGTACATAACCAGTGTACGGTATATTAATGACCCTAATGAAGGCATTGCAAAAAGCAGGCGAAGCACCGGGGAGCTGGTAATAAATAAATATTACTTTTTCCGGTTGCCAAAAGAACACCAGTTGTTTGTACTGCTGCATGAAGCCGGGCATATTGCACATAATACCAGAGACGAATTAACAGCAGATAAGTTTGCAAGTGATGTGTACCTAAATGCAGGCTTTCCAATAAGTGAAAGCGTTAAAGCCCTTGCCTGCCATTTACAAGAAAACAACCCCGTGCATATTGCCCGTGCCTGGGCGCAATATCAAAGGGCTTTAGAGTTTGATTACAGGCAAAATAACAACCAAAAAACATTCCGGCCTCACTATGACAGCATACCGGAAATAAAGCAAAATTTAAAGGTTATGGTAGCAAAAAACACATACGCTCCTGAATGGACACCATTTTTAGGAATTGCCATTGGTAAAAAAGCCCGGCAACGTAAGCAGGAAAAGTTTGATACTAAAATGGCAACAAAAGCAGCCAGGGCCGCAAATATAAACAGCAAAGCGCAAAGCCGTTTTACGTTGGCAGAACAAGGAATTGTAATGCCGTCTGGCGGCAGTGCAATTGGTAGTGCATTACAAGGCGCTGCCGGGCTTGTAGGCAACTTAACCGGCATGGGGCAAATTGGTAGTGTGCTGCAATCTGCCGGGGGTGCAAACCCTGAGCCGGGGCAGTCCTTACCTGATTTAATGACGCAACTACCACCTGCAATTTATAACACCGGCGACGGTAGAAGCATGGGAAGCATGACGGGAGACAGTACAACAATACCCAACATGGCAACTCAACCCTTTGCACCTGTACAAAACGATACCAGTAATAACACCGGTACTGATGCAAAAAAGAAAAATACAAACATGTTAATTTTTGGTGTTGTAGGCGTGGCAGTATTGGCACTGATTTTTTTTTTAATAAGAAAATAAATTATTCATCATGCTTAAAGATGTAGCAAAAACAGTAAAGGCAAATAAAACAGTAATGTTGGTTATTGGCCTTGTTGCCATTATAATAATTGTTGCCGTTGTATGGAAAATATACCAGGGCTTTAAAAAAGGAACTGATGTTGTAGGCGACAGTATAGGCAACAATGCCATTGCAGCGCAAACGGGCATACAGTTAGCCCGTGTTTCTTTCATTCGTGGCCTTGCAACTGATTTGTGGGAAAATGGAGTTGACAGAAAATGGGCATGGCGTACACTGCGTAACTACAATGAGGAAAAATTTATTTCTGCAATAAACAGCATGGTTAACATTAAAGAAGTTGCCTTGCTTGATGAAATGTACAAAGCAAAAAGTGCTGAAAGATTGTGGGATGTAATTGACAGTGCATTTAGTGCAACGGACAAAGCAAAAGTTAAAACAGAATTTTTAGGACAACTGCAAAAATAACGTGGCTGCAGCCACTGTAAAAATACAGGTATGAATGAAATTTTAAACGCAATAAAAACCGGCAAAGTACCGGAAATACCATTTGTGGTAAAAGTAGAAAATGAAAGTATAATAAAACTTGCTGCTGCTGTAGTTATAGCAGCAACAATAATTATACTTATTTCAAAACTTGTAAAAAATTAAGTATGGTAGGCGCTGCATTTAGTAATGTGCTTGTAAAGTTTGCCCCTGCTGCTAATAAAACAATATTGGCCGGGGTAGATTTTTATTTTAGAAAGTATGCACCAAATTTTGGCATTACAACACCAAAACGAATTGCAAATTTTCTTTCTCAGGCAGCCCACGAAAGCGACAATTTTAAAACACTTAGAGAGTATGCAAGTGGCGCAGCTTATGAAGGGAGAAAGGATTTAGGCAATACGGTTAAGGGAGACGGTGTAAAGTTTAGAGGCCGTGGAATTTTTCAGGTAACAGGCCGTGCAAATTATACAACATACTCAAAAAAATTATTTAACGACACTCGGTTACTTAATAACCCTGAGTTGTTAGAGCAACCAGAATGGGCGGTATTGTCAGCACTTCATTACTGGAATGATAGAAAGTTAAACGCTTTGGCTGATGTTGATAATGTTACTGCAATTACCAGGGCAATAAACGGCGGTACAAATGGATTGACTGACAGAAAAAATAAATGGAGTTTAATTACAAGCCTGCTATCATTAACACCCGGTGCAATATTATCAACGGAAGTAAAAAAAAAACTTAATACCGGTTTTGGCAGTCAGCTTATTACTGATGGGTATTTTTTTCTTACTGGTAAAACAAAATAATAAATGAAAAAATCTACAGTTACAATTATTGTTTTGGCGGTTGTAGTAGCACTGCTTATAGTGCTTATTTGGTGGGGCATTAAAAAAGGCAGCAAGGTTACTTATGCAAAAATTATAAGTGCAAAAACCGGCCTTTCATTTACTAATTATATGAAGCTGGAAGATGCCTATGTAAAAGCCAGGGCAACAGCCATAAAAAACAATACCCCTTCATTTAGTTATAAGGGGGAAAATTTTAACACCGATAGCGGCAAAAAAATAATTTAAAATGGCATACCCAACACCAGCAGGTTTGCCGGTGGTGTTTGAAAAATTTTTAGATACCGGCGACGACCTTTTATATAACATATTATTAGCCCTGGGCGGAACTATGGCAGATGTAAAGCAAATATTTAAAGATACCACGGACGATTTATTGTATGCAATTCTGCTGCGTTTAGATGGTACTGTAACTATTGACCCCGGCGACGGTAGTTTTGATGCCAGTGGCCGTATTTCCGCTTTAACCTGCTACAGTGAACAACCACAAATTTTAAACTTTGGAACCGCACCCGGTTTAGATGATTTAGCAGCAGGAATAGTGATAGTGCCCGAAGTTTTTTATGATGTAAACTTCGGCTTAACCAACCCCACCGGCACAATTTGGTATGTAACCGGCAATAATGATTTGACAATAAAAATTCGCAGATAATGAGAAAATCAATTTTTACAGCCGCTTTTTTTATAGCGGCTTTTGCAGTTAAAGCCCAAAATTCACAAGTAATCCCAAAGACCTTAGTTGCAAAAGACAGTTTTAACCTTGATGGAATATGGCGCAAAACATTTCCTGCTGCTAATACAGTTACCGGCGGTATAGTAACATGGGTAACCGGCCTTACGTTTGCTGTAACCGCTGCTGAGTACCAAATAAAAAACAGGGTGTATAAAAGCAATAGCGGTACAATTACTTTAGATGCAGCAGACGCAAGTTTGCCCCGTATAGATGTAATTGCATTAAACACATCCGGCGTTATCGTTAAAATAACAGGTACACCGGCTGCAACCCCTGCCATACCACAAGTTAACCCGGCAACGCAAATTTATCTTACCGCTGTTTTGGTGGGTGCTGGAGCCACAACCCCCGGCGGTGTAACCACAACAACCGTTTATGATGAAGATACAGAATGGAGCCACAGCGAAGATTTTTCTTCAATAAATTTTACCAATGCCACAACATCATACACAGGCAGCAATAATATTTTAATTACCGGCACCGGCGCAAGCGATGTAAGCGCAAGCGGCGGCATTAAATTTACAAATGGCAGCAGCCACAACTACAGCGATTATAATGTGTTGCGTTTTTATATCCGTTTAAATACACCATGGCCAGCAGCTGCAAGTTTGCAGGTAACAGCTGGTAGCGGTACAGAACCATTAACCGTTGTAACAAATGCACATGGTTTTAATCCGGGCTTAATTGGCGTATATCAAAATATTACCCTTCCTTTTACATCAATGGTAAAAAACAGCAATACTTTTGATGCAATTTATTTTAGGGTAACAGGTAACGGGCAAACGTTCCGGTTAGATAATGTACAATTGCAGGGAGGCGTAGGAGGCGGCACAGGCCCCGGATATGTAACCAACGTTTATAAAAAGCCCGGCACCGATAGCGTTTTTCAAGTAATTAACGGTGTGCAGTTATTTGCATTTTTAGACAGTGGCACCGGCGGTGGCGGTAGCATTACCCTAAACGGCCAAACCGGCACAACGCAAACTTTTGCTGCGAATTCAAGCGGTAATAATTTTAATATAAGCAGTGCCGGTAATGTACATACATTCAGCCTGCCCGATGCCAGCGCAACCGCAAGGGGGCTGGTAAATAATTCGTCTCAATCATTTGCAGGCGTAAAAGTTTTTACGGGATTATCAACAATTTTTGGCGCTGCAACTTCAACACCTATTTATGGTTTAAATGTGCGGCAAGATATAGGCGGTTACACCGGCCTTTTGCTGGAAAATCAAATTGCAAGTGCAACGGCTGCACCTTCCATTGTTTTTTTAACTAACGAACTCTATTCAGGGCGTGGCGGTATATTTAAAAATAGCAGCGCAAAAACAGATTATGCTGGCGCAAGCAGTTTAAATATTTTGCAAAATTTAAGCCATCCCATTGGTTTTGTTACCAATAACTCAACCCGTTTAATTATTGAAGGCGGCGGCGCATTTCGCTATACAGAAAATTTTGGCGTACCAACTGGATTGCATATACCAAACCGTGACAATGTTGACAGCTTAATTGATAAAAAATTATTGGACAGTGCCTTTGATGTAGTAAGGCCAACCGTTGCAGGTACTGTTTCCCCATTTGATAAAATAAGCAGTACACAGTTGCGAATTTCCGATTTAAAAAACAGCGCAACCGTTACCTGGGCAAAAGATGGCGACGGCAATATATCTGCCACAGCAGCAAGCGGCGGCGGTGGCATGGCCCTTAATGGCACTGTAACTGGCGCAACCGAATACCCTGTTTACTATGGCGGTGCAGGTGGTACATTGGCGCAAAGTGCAGATTTAAGATTTAATAACGCAACCAAACGCTTACTACTTAGCAACGGTATTGATGAATTACACATTGAGGGGGGC
>JAGVCC010000455.1 GCA_020059395.1 Chitinophagales bacterium
ATAGCTGCCATAATCTTTACGGATAGTGCCAATTGTAGCCTTAACAACAATAGAACTTAAAGAAGTATTGTCAACTGATATGGCGACAGGGTTATCAACTCCAGCATAAAAAATATTCATCCTTTCATTTGCAATAGAAAACTTTTGCCCATATGCAACTGAAATGCCGCAAAAAATTAAAATTAAAAATTTCTGTATCATAATTAATTTACTCAACCTTTGCGTTAATTACTTTCAGCACCACACTATCAGTTCCTTTTGGCGCCCACTCTTTACTTTTGAATGCAGCGGCAGTTCCGGGGGCAATATTATCGTAAACAGTTTCAATGCTTTCTCCCAACAAGCTGGCAGTTTTGCTGTAGTACAAAATTTTTACCTCAACGTCTTTATATATTGCTACTTTGGCTTTGTTATTTACTGTGCCTTTAATAACCTTTTGGCCCAGCAGGTTTTTTTTATCTTTAACCACATTAGCATTCAAAAACCGTAAAGGGTTTTTCTTCTCCATTTCTTCCAGCGTTTCCTTCTCTTTTTCGTATTTATCTTTTGCTGTGCTGGCGGTTTTTGCATCGCTGCCGCCGCAGGAGGCAATTGTAATAAGCAACAGGCAACCGGTTATAAATAATAAAGGAGCATGCAGTTTTTTCATTTTATTTATTTGAGTACAATAAAAATACATTTTTTGGAAATGTGGTGTTAAAAATTATGTTGCAAGCAGATTTTGCAGAAAAAACGACCAGTGAGTGTTTTTTATTTTAGCTTTGTTTTTAAGCCGCTTTGATAAAAGCTCAGCAGTGATATTGTGTACAAGAGTGATTATTTTTTACTTTTTACCAAAAAGCAAAAAATAACAAACAGTTGTTGCCACCACAGTTGAACAAATAACAAATGCCGGTAACCAAAAACAACAAACTGCAAACAGGTTATGGTAATCAATTTAAGCGAAAAACATTCTTTAATAAGCAACTGGGTGGGTGAGCTGCGTAATGTTGACATACAGGGCGACCGTATGCGCTTTCGACGCAATCTGGAGCGTATTGCAGAAGTGATGGGGTATGAAATAAGCAAAACACTGGAGTGGGAAGAGCAGGAAATTACCACCCCGCTGGGCACAGCACCTACCAAAGTTTTAAAACAGCAGCCGGTGCTGGCTACTATTTTACGTGCCGGGCTGGCCATGCACACCGGCCTTTTAAATGTGTTTGACAAAGGTGATAATGCTTTTATAAGCGCTTACCGCAAGCACCACGCCGATGGCAGTTTTGAAATTAACATGGAGTACATGAGCTGCCCCGAAATTGATGGACGTGTAATTATCATAAGCGATCCCATGCTGGCTACAGGTGCATCGCTGGTAAAATCCATACATTTTTTAAAAGAAGAGGGTGACTTTAAAGCCATACATATTGTGTGTGCCATTGCATGCACCGTAGGTATTGAGTATGTAAAAAGGGAAGTGCCCAATGCCACCATTTGGTGTGCCGATATTGATGATGAAATTACCGCCAAAGGTTATATTGTTCCCGGCCTGGGCGACGCCGGAGACCTTGCTTTTGGAGCAAAAATGCAGAGTTAGTCTGTTTTTGGTGTAATATTTGTGTTTATTTGTATGTTCCGTACTTTATTTGCCCTACCAAGGTTTCCAATTTCAGCATCTTGCTTAAACAGGCTGTTAAAGCCGGAACAAATGAATTAATTCTATGCAGCTTTTAGCCGCAAATCCTTATCTTTAAATTTCTGAACTGTATCGTAAAATGAGAAAATTATTTGTTTTAGCAAGTGCGCTGGTTTTAACACTTGGTGTTAAAGCGCAGGATCCGCATTTTTCGCAATTTTTTGCTTCGCCCCTTACATTAAACCCTGCTTTTACGGGTAAGTTTAATGGCACCTGGCGTTTGGCTGCCAACCACAGGGATCAATGGCCCTCTATACCAAAAGCCTATGTTACTTCAAGCGCTTCGGTAGATTTTGGGATAATGAAAAATAAAATTCCTGAAACAGATGTATTCGGTGTAGGTATTTCGGGTTTAACCGATGCCAGTGCCAACAGCATATTAAAGCTCAATTACGGCTCAGCCTCTATGAGCTATCACAGAGCGCTGGATGAGGATGGTTACAACACAATCGGTGCTGGTTTTCAAGCTACTTATTCAAGCCTTAATTTAGATATTACAAAGCTGCAGTTTGAAGACATGCTTACGCAAAATGGGTTTACCGGTACCACTTCTGACTTAATTACCAACGGCGCCAATCAAAACTATTTTGATGTAAATGCTGGTCTGTTATACTCTGGCAGCAGTAATGGTATTAATAATTATTACCTGGGTGTTTCAATGTATCATATCAACAGGCCCAAGGTGAGCTTTAAAGATAAAAACTGGTTTTTGGCTGGCAGAGTTACAGTACATGGCGGTGGCTCATTCCCTGTGGGAGAGCAGTTTACCCTACACAGTTCTATCATTCATCAAATACAAAATAAAGCCAGCGAAACTACTTTAGGTGCTGCAATTGCTGCCAATCTTAATCAGGATCAGGATAATCCCACCAGTGTATACCTAGGAACATGGATGAGGTTTAACGATGCCATTGTGCCGTATATTGGTTTAGAGTTTGGCGGTATGCGTATTGGTGCCAGTTACGATTTAAACATTAGTAGCCTTAAAGCTGCCACCAACACCCGAGGTGGTTCAGAAATTTCATTGATTTATATTAAACAACCGGCCGAGAACAAAGGCATACCTTGCCCCAAGTTTTAAAGCCTTTTACATAAAAGTTTAATCCCCCTCAACCACGAGGGGGATTTTTTGTTATCTTTATTTCAAGACTAACTATTAGCATTATGAAACAATTGTACAAACTCTCAGCAGTTACCATACTGCTTTTTTTACCCTTTTTTTCTGTTACTGCACAAAGCAGTTTTTTTAGCCCGGTAAGCGAAAGCGCCATAAATGGCAGCATGGGTAAAAGAGAAATTTTTCCAGAAAAGTTCAAAACCACCACAGCAAATGTGGCGGCATTAAAGGCCTACTTATGGAGCTTACCCGATGAAAAAAATGTAGCAAACAGAAGAACAGCTCCTGTGCTTGAGTTGCCAATGCCTGATGGCAGCATGGCAAAATTCAACGTGTGGAAAAGCAGCGTTATGGAGCCCGGCCTGGAAGCAAAATACC
Organism: Chitinophagales bacterium; assembly: GCA_020059395.1. Classification (GTDB taxonomy): domain Bacteria; phylum Bacteroidota; class Bacteroidia; order Chitinophagales; family Chitinophagaceae; genus Ferruginibacter. The sequence continues at coordinate 3,171 of JAGVCC010000455.1, forward strand.
CTGAAATAAGAACATTTTTAGGTCAGGGTATAGATGACCCATATGCTACAGTACGTTTTGACTATAACCCTTATTTTGGTTTTAGTGCCCAAATACTTTCTGCGGCCAAGGGCACCAGTTATATAGAAGCTTACAAAAAAGGCAACCTGCAGCATTACCAGAGTTTTTACAAAAATGATTATAAAAAAACACATCAGTTTGTTTGCGAAATGCCGGAAGCGACTGCGCCTGCAGCTACTTCAGTTGTTGCCGCAGGCCCCTGCCGTGGCACACAATTGTATACATACCGTTTAGCATTGGCTTGTACTGGTGAATACGCTGTAGCGGTATGTGCCCCTAACGCACCTACTGTGCCAGCAACACTTGCAAAAATGGTAGTTTCTGTAAACCGTGTTACGGGTGTGTATGAAACTGAAGTGGCAGTAAGAATGACCCTGATTTCAAATACAGATTTGCTTATTTACTTGAATGGTACTACAGACCCTTACACTAACAATAATGGCAGCACTATGTTAAGCCAGAATATTAATAACTGTAACGCAGTTATTGGCTCCGCTAATTTTGATATTGGCCATGTATTTAGTACTGGTGGTGGCGGTGTAGCCTTTTTAGGCTGCGTATGTACAGCCAACAAAGCTGGTGGCGTAACAGGCAGCAGTAACCCAGTTGGTGACCCTTTTGATATTGATTATGTAGCGCATGAAATGGGGCACCAGTTTGGTGGCAGCCATACTTTTAACAGTCAAACTGGTAGTTGTAGTGGCAACAGAACAGCCAGTGCCGCATACGAAGTTGGCAGTGGCACTTCAATACAGGCTTATGCCGGTATTTGCGGTACTGATAATACTCAGCCCAACAGTGACCCATTTTTTCATACTTACAGTTTTGATCAGATAAGCAATTTTGTGGAAGGTACTGGCGCAAGCTGCAGAGCTATTACCAGCACTGGTAATAACCTGCCACAAATAACTACAATGGAAAACAATGGCGTTAATATTCCCATAAGTACACCATTTAC
>JAGVCC010000243.1 GCA_020059395.1 Chitinophagales bacterium
ATCAAAACTATAACGCTGTGGTGTTCTTCCGTTATTATAATCTTCAAGCGGCGGTAAACCTCCCATTACATTAGTTTGTATTAAAAAACCATCCTGTATGCTGTTTTTTGTAATTATGTTGATAATACCTGCTTTACCATCTGCATCAAAAGAAGCTCCCGGGCTTGTAATTACTTCAATGCTTTCAATAGCCCCGGCAGGCAATTGCGACAGTACAAATGAGGGCTCTCCCTGTGTAGGTTTTCCATTGATTAATACTAAAAAACTGGTGGAACCACGAAAAGAAATATCTCCCTGACCATTAACTGATATTGAAGGCAGATTGCGGAGTATATCAGTTGCAGTACCGCCTGTTGCATTTGTAAATTGATTCGCCTGAAAAACCTGTCTGTCAATTTTAAACGCAACCGGCGACTTTTTACCTTTTACTACCACCTCAGATAATGAACCTGCTTTTGCAGTTAGAAAAATTGTACCAAGATTAATATTGCCCTCTTTTACCACTACGGCAATTTTTTTAGCGTTGTATTGAACAAAGCTTACAGTAATATCAATATCTGATTTGCTGTTTAGTGTAATCGAAAATTTACCGTCTCTCTCTGTGGTACCGGACTTTATCAGGATTCCTGATTTATCTTTTACCAAAACGGTAGCTGCTGGAAGAGGAGAATTATCTGCGCTGTCTGCTACAATGCCTGATACAGTTGTGCTTTGTGCACTTAAGCCACAAAACCGAATAAAGAACAAAAAAATAAAGAAAATGCGCATTATCATTTAAAATTGTCGACTTCTTAACTACTGCTTTATACTTCTTTAAAATAAGAAAGTCTTACTTCTTATAATTTAGTATAATTAATTATTTCCTGTTACTGCATTTCCAGTACCACAAAAATAACTGTTACTTAATATGGTGCTGCTGCATATTGTTGCATTTACAGTTCCTGTTGCAGCAGGAAAAGCAATTGTACTGTATTGAATATTTGCATTAACAGCATTAATACTCAATACCGCATTTGCGCTTCTGATTTCAAACAAGCCATTACTAACCCATGCACTACCACTCCATATTTGTGACGCTTGTAAATTTTGTGTTTTCAACCCACTAATGTTTATTGTTCTTGTAGTGTTAGCCGTTCCTGATTTCCAACTGAACAATCCACAGTTATAGCGATTTTGAGAATCCATACCTGTTACTAAAACATTTTCAATAGTATGTGTTGATGTTGGTTCGCCACCCCATCCCAGCTGAAACGGTGCACCATTACGGCGAAGCTTAATTGTTACATTTTTCACCGTCATGCCACGGTATAATTTTATCGCATCGTCAGTAACTTCTATAGTACTATTGGTAATTGAGGAACCTGCGCCTGCACCAAAACCATCGCAATTACTATTGCCTTCAACAGCCCGCAGCTCCACCATATACACATTGTCTACTTTAATAGGATTGGTAATAGAAGTGATGTTATAGGCCCTTGCATTTTTAATTGTAAGTGTACTTACAAACAATGTATCAGCAGCTGGTAAATTTTTTGCAGAAATCGCACTGTACTCCCATTTTTTACAATCAGGAGCTCTATCATCACCTCCTGCGGTATTACAATTGGGGGAATCTTGAGTTTTATTCGGCCCAAGGCTCCATGCATCGGTGTTCGTCCCAAAGATGACAGACGTTTCTCTGCTTTCTCCACGAATGGTCATGCGATGGTCGGCACGAAAGCCTCCAGTTACAGTTACATTTGCTGCAATGATAATTGTTTTCACTACCAACGGTGCCTGAAAATAAAATGTTTCCAAATCATTATCTCCTCCCCAGTTTACATTGGATGTTATGCGAAGAGTTGCTGATGCACTATCCCATGTAGCTTTTCCTTCAAGGCCTCTGTCTTTAAACCATTGCGGCAGATTTACAACAGGTGTATTTGGATTATTGATATTATTTGATTTCTTACAACCAATAATAAAAATAAAAGCCAGAACACAAGCATAAATAAAAAACTGTTTCACTTTATAAGTTTTTAATTGTGATATCAAAATCCTTCACCCGTATTCACCTTTAATTTGGTTGGTTCGTTCGATGGGTATTTTTCTTTCATCCAATCTTTACTCCAGAGGCTTTTGTTCATTTCCGTTACTTTATCCTTGTCTAACTTGATTACTTTTCTATCGTACGTATAGATTCCATTCATTTCATTTTCTACGTCTGTCCATTGAGTATAAACTGCAGCACTCAATCCTTCTGCTGCATAGCCCTGCAATTGTTTGAAGAAACGTACATACTCTGCAGTAGCCGAGTCTTTGTCTTTATAATTATAATGCATCCATGGGCCATCAATATCCCAAATATGGTTTTCGATATTATATCCAATTGCTCCAAACTCACCATTTACAATTGCCCTTCTGTTACTGCCTAATGGAATAGTTGGCGGACGGTAATGGTGATTGCTCTTGATATGTCCTACTTCATAATCAACATCAGGTTTACCTGCATCAATACCGGTGTTACCTGTTACTAATCTTGAAGGGTCTAAGTCCATCACCATTTTTGTAATTCGTTCTACATCATAAATACCCCAATGCTCATTAAATACAATCCAGTTAACAATGCTGGGATGGTTCCAATGCTGCTTTATCATTTGCTGCAACTCTGTTTCCCATTGAATTTTTTCAGCTTCTGTACGCACTTTAAATGTTGAGGGCATATCCTGCCAAACAAGGATGCCCATTTTATCACACCAGTAATACCATCGGGCTGGTTCCACTTTTATATGCTTCCGAATCATATTGAATCCCCAGTCTTTTGCACCGGCAACATCCCAGGCCAAAGCTTCATCTGTTGGCGCTGTATAAATACCATCAGGCCAATAACCCTGGTCTAACGGCCCCATCATAAAAATGTATTCGCCATTTAAAACTATTCTTTGTAAATTTTTATAGGATTTAATACCCACACTACGCATTCCAAAATAACTTGTCACTTCATCTGACTTACCTGTACTATCAGTTAACGTTATTTGCAAATCATATAAAAATGGAGATGCAGGGCTCCACAACTTTGGATTTTTTACAGGCACATAAATTGGCTGATTAATACTGCCCGCTGCCGAAGCAATTTCTTTACCGTTATCAAAAACTGTTATTTCAATTTTTGTTTTTTGCTGAAACGAAGAAGGGTTGACGATTACTGTCAGTATTTCATTGCTCACATCAGCTACTAACTTAATATCGCTTATAGATAATTTTGGAACAGGCTCCAGCCAAACTGTTTGCCAAATGCCGCTATTTGGACAATAAGAATAACGCTGTGGTTCTTTAAACCGTGAGTTTTCCTGTTTGCCTACGGCAATTCCTTCATCGCTCCCCGGGTCATAAACAAACACAACAATTTCATTGCTACCATTACGATTGAGCAAATCCGTAATATCAAAACTAAACGCATCATACCCGCCACGATGAGTTCCTGCTGTTGTACCATTTACATAAACAGTGGCTTCCCAATCAACAGCTCCAAAGTTTAAACGTATGTTTTGATTGCTCCAATCGGCCGGCATTGTAAATGTTCTTCTGTACCAAGCTCTCTTTGAATCGAATTGTTTGCGGATACCGCTTAATGCACTCTCCCAAGCAAATGGCACTAAAATTTTATCTGTAAGTTTTTTGGACAAGGGCATTTTATCACCTGAAGTATATGGTTTAAATTCCCATACACCATTCAGGTTCATCCATTTTTCCCTTACCATTTGTGGCCGTGGATACTCAGGTAACACAGCAGCTGGATTTACATTACCAGCCCATGGTGTTTTTAACGGTACAGCTGCTATTTTCCATTGTTGCGCAACACCTGCTGAGGTTAATGCTAAAGAAAATATTAGTATAAAAAAATATTTCATCAATATAATTATTTAGTAAAATAATCTACACAGGCCCTTTGTTTTAAAACCAGTTTAAGCCATTCGGCAAACTGTTTATGCAGAGGATCTTGCTGATATCTATCCAACTCTTCCATGCTTTTAAACGTACAAATTACAGACAAATGAAAATCAGAATACGGCGACTCTTCTATATCAACCCCCATTTCCATTGCTGTAATGGTATCCAGTTCAGCCAGTTTCTTTAGTCTTTTTTGTGCATACCTTATACATTCTTCTTTTTCGGTTTCACTAAATCTGAACAACACAACATGCCTAATCATGGTTTATTTTTAAAACTTCAGTTTCATTCAATTCTGGGCCACCACCTTTATTGGCAGAGCCTGCTGTAATAAATATTTTCCCTTTATACACAACTGCCTGTGTTCCGTGCCTGCCTTGTTGCAACTTAATATTGGTAATCCATACCTGCTTTTCAATATCAAATACTTCAACTTCGGCATGTGCTTCTTTTTGTGCCCAGCTTTCTCCGCCAATAACCATAAAAGCATTTTTACCAAAAGCAACAGATGTGCAGCCTGCCCTTTGAGTAGGAATGTTATTCGCACTATCTAATGTTCTCCAACTTCCAGAAGTAAAATCATACACATCAACTTCGGGAACAGTAAGCTGAAAAGTTTCGTTTGTTTTGGCACTGCTCCTTCTTCCGCCGGCATTATACAATTTATCTTTTATGATTACAGATTGAAAATGGTCTCTTGCATGGGGAGCATCGGGTAACTGTTTCCAGGTTTTTGTTGCAAAATCATATTCATCCACCCAGGTTACATGTCCATCATAATGTCCGTCAACAATTCCGCAAATAAGGTAGAGTTTGTTTTTATAAACCACACAGGCAGCAGCACCTCTTCTTCTATTTTCAGGAATTTTAGTTTCTACGCTCCAGGTATTTGTTTTTGGATTAAATGCATATACTTCAGCTACAGGTTTTTCATGAGGATAAGGTTCGGTAAATGCTCCGGCGATGTAAATGATATTTTTATAAGTTACTGCCTGAAAATGGTTAAGCTGCAGAGGCATTTTTGCTACACTATCCCATGTATTGGTTTTAAACACATACCGATTTACCGGTCTGTTGCCACGACCTCCGAATAAATACAATGCATCGTCTGCTATTGCTGCTGCACATTCATGTCGCTTTGCAGGCAGTCCATTTGGTTCAACGGACATAAAACTTTGCCCTAAAACACTTGTAGTACTTAAGAAGTAAAAAACGAATATGGAATTCCTTATTGACATTCAATTTTTATCAGGCTGGATTCAATGCCTTTAAGAGATAAATCATTAATCGAAAAACACTGTATTCCAATTTTTACATTTTTTAAACTAATGCCAGATGTTTTCGCAGTGTTACTATTTTCTACATAACTTAACTGTGACTGGTGACCATTAATAAAAATATTCTCTAAAATTAAATTCTTCACTTCACCTGTTTTGTCATTGCCAATCCCAAGTAACTGATATAAACCCTGGTCAGCTCTTACATTTTTAATGGTGATATTGCCAATAAACTTATCACTTCCCTTACGCAAGTTGAGTAACCCTGAATTACCCGGACCACCTTTTTTATTCACCCAGCATTTTACAATATCGATATTATCGGCTACACAGTTGTTTCCGCTTTGCCCGCCCCAGCTTAATTGAAACGGTGCTCCATTATGCTGCTGATAGATAACTAAGTTTGTTGCTTTTTGGTTGTTGCCATACAACTTTACATTATCATCAAATACTTTTATAAAACTATCATCAATAAACGAATCATCCCCACCGCCCCAACCATCGGTTTGATGATACCATGCAAATAGTTTTACGTTTTTTGTTTCCACTTTACTTCTGCCGAGTATACAAAATTTAACAGGGTCGGTAATAGTGATACCATCTACAACCATATCGGTGTTTACACCATACACTGTTGTAAAAGGAATATTTGTTGGACCCGGTTTCCGTTCATCGCTTCTTGTAGTGATAACACCTTTACCTTTTACAATGGTTGGCTTACTACCATCTTCGCACCAAAATGTACCCCATACTACTGCACCGCCTTCTATGTAAACGGTTTTGCCATTGGATACTTTATATTGTAAGCCCACATTGTGTACTTTGCCTGCTTCAAACCAAATAACATTTTTATCTTTTTTTGAGGGAATGTTTTTTTCAACTTCATCTGCAAACAAAAACAACGGATGCTCTTCCATTCCTGCTATATCAACAAACAACTTTACAGGTTTAGTGATACTGAATCGCAATTCATTTTTCTTAACTACGGGTGTAATATTATGCTTGGCCGGATACACTTTGGCTGCCGAAATATCGCCATCTAATCTAGTTATACTTACTTCAACTGTACCATTACATTCAAAAGTTGTCCAGTGATTGAAATCTGAAAGCAACTCTGGTTTTTCAAAATTAGTTTTACTGCTATATACAAAGCTTTCTATTGCTTTGCCGTTTTGAATAATTTGTACCTTAAAAATTGCCGATTGTAAATTAAATCCACTTTTATTGTCAGGGTCTGGGTTAGGATATACTTTTACCTGTGCATGTAATGCATAAGAATACAATAAAATAGCACCTGTTAATATGAATTTATTAAGCAACTTCATTATGTTTCTATTATTCAGTTAATCTCCTGCTCCTTTCGTTTTTGCAATTTCTGCTTTGTTTGTTTTAGGAAGATACTTACGGAGTTCTTTTATAATTTCTTTACTTCCTGATTCATTGGCAATATTGTTCCACTCATACGGGTCTTTTTCTTCATCGTATAATTCCTCACCGCCGCCAGCATATAAAATGTAACGGTACTTTTTAGTACGTACTGCATGATTATTATAACCATGTGTTGTAACAGCTGGTAAAGTCCATTCTGCATTTACATTTTGTAACAATGGAATTATGCTTTCACCCTCTGCATGTTTGGGAACATCAAAACCACATAGTTTAGATAATGTAGGATAGATGCTCATAAAATCAACAGGTGTGCTACAAACAGTACCTGCGGTAGTAACACCCGGCACTCTAAAAATTAACGGAGCCCTTGTAGCTTCTTCCCATAAAGAAAATTTACGCCAATGATTTTTTTCGTTTAAATGCCAGCCATGGTCGCCCCATAATACAATGATGGTATTATTGTTATAGTCACTTTTATCGAGTGCATCAATTATCTTTCCAATCATTGCATCGGCATACGCAATACAAGCCATATAGGCACGGATAGCTTTTTTCCATTCCAGTTCAGGATTTGCAGTTTCCATCAATGCTTTCCAATCGCCATTTGCCAAAGCCATTTTTTTTCCTTCTTCCGGCATATCATCCAAATCATCTTTTTTAAAAGGCGGCAGTTGAATGGTTTCTAAAGGAAATAAGTCATAATATTTCTGCGGCACATTCCATGGCATGTGCGGACGGAAAATTCCAGGTGACAAAAAGAAAGGTTTGTCATGTTTTTTAGTAAGCTCACTTACTGCCCACTCTGCAACATGGTAATCTCTTAAATCATCATCGCCACCTTTCATCATGCTCCATCTAATTCCACCAAACGAACCTTTTTCATTTGCACCTCCGCCTCCATCTTTTCCACCACGGAAATAAAAATCAAAATCAGTATCTCTGTCAAATCCACCATGATAAATTTTACCACCACCCAGCACTTCATATCCTTTTGTTTTAAAGAAGGTGGGCATGGTTTCTTCTACAGGTATTACCGTTCTCCAATCGTTACTGTTACCATAAACACCGGTAGTAGATGGACGTTTGCCACTCATTAATGCTGCTCTTGAAGGGCAACAAATTGGTGCTGCACAATGGGCACTCGAAAATAAAACACCACTATTTGCCAGCTTATCAATATTAGGCGTTTTTACCTGGTTGTTTCTTCCAAGTACACCTATCCAATGATTAAGGTCATCAACAGGAATAAATAAAATATTGTACGGCTTACCATCAGGTGCAAGACCGTTTGTTGCAGATTGTTCGCCAGTTCCTGCATCAGTTTTAGTTGCTGCCTTTTTTGTATTGGAACATGCATATCCAACTGTTGCCAATACAGCCAGTACCATTGCAAGCTTCTTATTCATTTCTAATTAGCTTTTTTTCTTTTAATTACTTTTTCAACTGCCTTTACAATATGAGCCGCATCCAATCCATATTTTTCCATAAGTTGTGCAGGAGTTCCGCTTTCCCCAAAACTGTCATCAACAGCAATGTATTCCTGTGGCAGTGGATTATTTTTTATTAAAACTTGCGCCACACTATCGCCCAAGCCACCCAGCCTGTTGTGTTCTTCACAAGTAACTACACAACCGGTTTTGGAAACTGATGTAAGAATCGCTTCTTCGTCCAATGGTTTAATGGTATGAATATTTATTAACTCTGCATTGATACCCATTTCCGCTAATTGTTCACATGCCTGCACCGCTTCCCACACTAAATGACCAGTAGCAATGATGGTAACATCTGTTCCTTCATTCATCAACCATGCTTTACCAATTTCAAATGTTTGTTCTGCATCAGTAAACACAGGAACCACCGGACGACCAAAACGCAAATATACCGGGCCTTCATAATTTGCTGCGGCTATCGTTGCTGCTTTTGTCTGATTGTAATCACATGGATTAATGACAGTCATACCCGGTAACATTTTCATCAACCCAATATCTTCTAGTATTTGATGAGTTGCACCATCTTCACCCAACGTTAACCCTGCATGTGATACAGCAATTTTTACGTTTTTGTTACTGTATGCAACCGACTGACGTATTTGGTCATACACCCTACCACTTCCAAAATTTGCAAATGTGGTAGCAAACGGAATATGCCCTACAATAGATAAACCTGCTGCAATGCCAATCATATTTGCCTCGGCTATACCACATTGAATAAAACGTTGTGGATTTTCTTTAATGAAGGTGTCAATTTTTAATGAGCCTACAAGGTCGGCACATAAAGTAACAACATCTGGGTTTGTTCTTCCCAACTCTGTCATTCCGGCTCCAAAACCAGAACGGGTATCTTTTTTTTCTGTGTAGGTATATTTTTTCATTTTTGAGTTTCTGTGTTTAGTAATCACCTAATGTTTCTTCCAACTGTGCAAGGGCTGATTGCAACTGCTCATCGTTGGGTGCCACACCATGCCATTTATGACTGCCCATCATAAAATCCACCCCGGCACCCATTTCAGTTTTCATCATAATTACAACAGGTACTCCTTTGCCACATAATTCTTTTGCTTTATTAAGAGAAGTAACCACATCCGCCATATTATTTCCATCCATATACACAATTTGCCAGCCAAATGCGCTGTACTTGTTGGCTAAATTTCTGTTGCTCATCACCTGTTCTGTCGGACCATCAATTTGCTGACCATTTACATCTACAATTGCAATAAGGTTATCAACTTTATGATGCGGTGCAAATTGTACAGCTTCCCAAATTTGCCCTTCATTCTGTTCACCATCACCCATAAGAGCATAAACCATGCAACTATCATTTTTTAATTTCTTTGATATAGCTGCACCAATAGCAACTGACAAGCCCTGCCCTAAAGAACCGGCGGACATTCTTATGCCTGGTAAATGCTCATGTGTTGTGGGATGCCCCTGTAATCTTGAATTTAATTTTCTGAATGTTGCCAATTCACTTACATCAAAATAACCAGACCTTGCCAGCACACTATATATTACCGGTGAAATATGCCCATTGGAAAGAAAAAACAAATCTTCTCCTTCACCTATCATATTAAACTGGTTGTTGTGTTTCATAATATTGAAAAACAGCGCTACCAGTAAATCAGTACAACCTAAAGAGCCGCCGGGGTGGCCACTTTGGCATCCATGTACCTGCCGCACTATATCTCTGCGAACCTGTGTTGCAATTTTTTTAAGTTGTTCGATATCTTTTATCTGATTCATTGTTTTGTTTGTTGAATTACATTTTTTTTGCGTCTTCCAAAAATTTAGCCAGCCCTATATCTGTTAATGGATGTTTTAGTAATCCCAAAATAGGTTCAAGTGGTGAGGTAATAACTTGTGCACCAGCTTCAGCACATTGTATAATGTGATTGGCATTGCGTATAGAAGCAGCAAGTATTTGCGTTTTGTAACCCTGTACAGCAAAAATGTTTGCAATCTGGCGAATTAATAACATTCCGTCCCAGCCGCTGTCATCAACCCTGCCAATAAATGGCGACAGATACGTTGCCCCTGCTTTGGCTGCTAATATGGCCTGCCCAGCTGAAAAAACAAGGGTGCAATTTGTTTTGATACCATTATCAGTAAACCATTTTATGGCTTTAATACCGTCTTTAATCATCGGCACTTTTACTACGATATTGTGATGCAGCGCTGCTAATACTTTTCCTTCTGCAAGAATACCTTCGTAATCAGTTGCAATTACTTCAGCGCTGATATCGCCTTCCACGATTTCACAAATAGCTCTGTAGTGGTTCAATACAGCGTCATTACCTTTAATTCCTTCTTTTGCCATTAAAGATGGGTTAGTTGTAACCCCGTCTAAAATACCTAATTCATTTGCTTCTTTAATCTGGCTAAGATTGGCTGTGTCAATAAAAAACTTCATGTACGATTATTAATTTAAAGATGAATAAAATCGGCAATAAGCATATACAGAAGGAAAATGGCAATAATTGCACAAAAAATAAAAACCAACTTCATGCTTCGTAATTGCTTACGTTCATTGTAGTTGGTTTGTTTTCTTTTTTCTGCTTGCATATCACTCTCGGTTTTGCAAGCAATTAACAACGATTTGCAAAGATTATATTATCCTATGCTTCTAAATTTTAGCCCATTTGTTCATCTATAGGGTTTTCATCACCAAAAGAAGCTGATTTACCCTTTTTAGAAAACTCTGTTACAAATTGAGATGGTGTTTTTCCGAATTCTTTTTTAAAAGCCTTAGTAAAATAGCTCTGGCTTTGTATACCTACCCGGTACATTACTTCAAGAATAGGAACATCCTCTGAAACAAGTATCTTGGCTGCTCTTTTCAATCTTAGTACCCGGGTAAATTCTCCAATAGCCTGCCCGGTTACTGCTTTTACTTTCCCGTACAATTTTGTACGGCTCATGCCTATCTTCTTACAAATCATCTCCACATCCAGCTCCTCATCTTCCATATTCTGTTCAATTATGCTAATCAGTTCATCTAAAAATTCTTTATCCCTGTCATTATTTACCAGTTCCCTTGCATCTGCAAAAACATCCTGGTTGTATTTTGCTTTTATTTTGTCTAACTTTTCAAAAAGGTTTTTAATAGTAACCTGCAACAACCGCAAACTAAAAGGCTTAGGAAAATAAATATCAGCGCCGCATTCCAATCCTTCGAGATGGGTATCCATAGAAGATTTGGCTGTTATTAGAATGAAGCTGATATGGCTGGTGTTTACATCTTGCCTGATGGCTTTACAAAGTTCATTACCATCCATCTCCGGCATCATTAAATCACTAATAATTAAGTCAGGAAAAAATTCATTTGCCATCTTCAGCCCCTGTATCCCATCGCCAGCTTCAATCACATCATAAGAATCGCTAAGGCTGTTCACCAAAAATTTACGCATTTCGCCGTTGTCTTCAACTACCAATAGTCTCTTCTTTAAAGCTGGATTACCAGTTTTGTTATTTTTTATTACAGTGTCAGATTTTGCAGAATCATCCTGATTTATCCAGTCAATAGTATAGTGCAAGCTTTCAAAGTCAATGCTAAAATCAGTATCGGAAAGTATTTCAATACTCTTATAATTTTCCTTAGACGCTGGTATACCTACCAAAAATTCAGTCCCTTCATTTCTTTCGCTGTACACTTGCAGGGTGCCTTTGTGTAATTCTACTAGGCTTTTTACCAATGCAAGCCCCACTCCTGTACCTAAATGTTTTTCCCGGCCAGTAGTATTAACCCTGAAATAGCGGTCAAATATATTCTGGATAGAGTTATCGGTAATTCCAATTCCGGTATCAGCTACCCTTATCCAAATCATATTATTATCCTTAACAGCAGATGGAATAATAACATGATTGCTGAATTTAGGCTTGAAATACTCTAGTGTATTTAAAATTTCTACTTCAATTAATCCGTTGCAATCCGTATATTTAAAAGAATTTGAAATAAGGTTTACCAAAATTTTCTCAACAATGTTAGGGTCAAAATAAACGAGGCTATTGTTTGAAGATGGCTTTATGACATACACTATCTCTTTTTCGGCCGCCAGCTCCCGAAATTCAGCTCCAATACTACCAACAAACTTTTGCAGGTCATTCTGGGCAACATGCAGCTGCATTGCATCTGTTTCCACTTTCCTAAAGTCCATTAACTCATTTGTTAGCCCTAACAGTCTTCTTGCATTACTGTAAATTAAGCGCAGATAATTATGCTGCTCTTCCTTTTGTGTTTCACTGTGCAGCATTTTTTCCGTAGGGCCAAGTATTAAAGTAAGTGGTGTACGAAACTCATGTGAAATATTGGTAAAAAACTGCAGCTTCATTTGATGTAGTTCTTCTTGTTTTTTTTCTTCCAACTCTTTAAACTGTATTTTACGTTTTAATGCAAACCACGAGTGTTGGTATTTCCATACCGTATAGATAATGCCCAGAAGCAGTAAAAAGTAAATTATTTTAGCCAAGGTTGTCTTCCACCAGGGTGCTAATATTGAAATTGATAGCTTTTGTTCATTACCAGCCCAAACCCCGTCACTGTTTGCCGTCTCTACTTTTAGTGTATAATTACCATAAGCCAGATTGGAGTAGGTAGCATATCTGTTTGAAGCATCAGTATAAATCCAGTTTTTATCATATCCCTCCAGTTTGTACCTGTACTTGCAACGTTCGGGGTTTGCATAATGCATAGACGAAAACTGAACAGAGAAATTATTTTGTGAGGATGTTAATTTTAATTGCTTCGTATAACTTATCCCTTCTGTAAATAATCTAACGTCTTCACCTATCTCTGTATTTTCACCATTTACCAATAAGCCGGTAAATGCAGCGGATGGCTTTGAATTACTGCTCAATATAGCCGAAGGTTCAAAATAATTAATCCCGTTTATGCCGCCAAAATATAATTTGCCTGAAATGCTTGAATAAGCTGCACCAATTTTAAAACTATTTCCCTGTAATCCATCGTTAACATCATAATAAACAAATCTGTTTTCAGATGGAGTGTACATTGCAAGCATTTTACCTGCCAGCCATAAATTGCCTTTACTGTCCATCAGCATACTTTCAATATCTTTTAATTCCTGAGCCGCATTGTCTTTGATATTGAAAATTTCATAAGTGCCATTTTTGTATAAACGTATTTTATTCAAACCACCACCAAGTGTGCCTACCCAAATCAATGAATCGCCTTGTGGCAGTACCGGCCATACAAATGAAGAACTCAGTGCTGTATTATTTTTTCCATTTTTATAATCGTTTATCCGGGCTATTGTACCATCACTATTTAAAAAAATATGGTTTAGTCCATGATCAGTACCCACAATCACTTCTGACTTGTTTTTATCAGTATAAATAAATGTTATCCTGTTAGATAAAATTGAATTTTTCTTTGAGCTGGCAGTAATTTTTTCAACATAGTACTTTCCATCTCCTTTGTAAATGATCCTGCTTAAACCATCGTTCCAGGTGCCAGCCCACACCTGTTTAAATTTATCTTCGGCCAGTGCAAAATAGTTTCCCTGTTGAAATAAATCGCCGCTGCCGCCACCTGGTTTCAAATTATCAAAATGACCGTCTGGAAAACGGATGCTGATACCTGCATCCGTTCCAATCCAAAGCCTGCTTCCTGCGTCTTTTAGAAGTGACCGGATATTTTCGCTTTGCAAACCCGAATTGCCGGGGTGGTATTGTGTATACTGGCTAGTAGTAAAGTTATAATAATTCAATCCATTGTTTCTTGTACCAATCCACAAGTTGCCCTTATCATCTTCCAACAAAGCCCTTATGTAGTTTGCAGAGAGTGTACTGGAAGTATTGGGAGTACGCTGTAGTAAATGAAATGGTTTTTGATTAAGGTCGGCAATATTAACGCCACCACCAAAGGTTGTAAACCAGATACAATCTGACTTATCAATAAAAACTGAGTTTACCGTATTTGCGGTAATACTTGATTTTTCAAACTCATTATATTGGTAAAATTCAAATTTTTTATACTTGATGGAATAGAGCAAGGCGCCATTTCCGGTACTAAGCCACAGGTTGCCGTTAGCATCGTACAGCATATTATTCGGCAATGCAAAGCCCGGTGTAAAGCTGGAGATTTTATTCAAAGCATTGGTATTGATGGAATAAGTCTCCCCTGAACTGTTACCTATCTTTTTTACATTTTCAGCTTCAATTACAAATAGCCCTTTCTGATTGCTGACAGTAAGATTATTTTTTTTATCGCATAGCAGTGCTGATACAAAATTTGCCGCAGCATCTTCAAAAACAATTTTTTTTATTTTACCTGTAGGCGAAATAGCTAAGAGGCCTCCGGTATAGGCTGCCCATATATTACCACTGTTATCTTTTTCTAAATTAAATATATTGCTGCTGGTTGTCACATAAGGTGATACTGCATCTTCCTCCAACGTCAAATCTTCATTGAAGGAATAAATGTGTAAATTTTTCTGAGAAACAGTATAAAGTTTTTTACCGGAAATAATCAACTTTTGTAAAGGCTCTTTAATGGATGCTGCTGTTTTAGCGTTCGCTGTTTTTATAGTTTGAAAAATGAGCTTAGCAGGGGAAAATAATGCAAGACCGCCATCGGTGGCAAGCCACATATATTTTTCGCCAAACAATTTTATGTCGGACACACGATTGAGATAAGCTGTTTTTGTATCATCTGTTTTATTATAAAACACTTTAGTTGCATAACCATCATAACGATTAAGCCCAGAATAGGTGCCTATCCATACAAACCCCTTTGTATCTTGAAGGATGGCAGTGGCATCTGTATGTGAAAGTCCGTTATCAACAGTGAGATGACGAAATCTGAGGGGGGACGTTTGACCGTATGCAGAAAAATTTAATAAACAAAGAGTAATTTGGATAACAAATAACTCCAATAGCAACAATCGTTTCATACAGCAATTTTAAGCAATCAATATGCAAGTGTTAAATTAACATTTATTGAAGTAACTGCCAAAAAGCAAGCTGTTAAGTTATTACCAAACTAAGTAATTGAATTGCAAATTAAAGCAGATAATATTAGCGAAAAAAAACTAAAAAAGCGCCGACACTTACCATACGAATGCTCAGTGTTGAAATGCATTTCAGGCATTGCGGCAAAGCGTAATTTGCTGCAAAAAACACAAACAACGAAACTTACTTTTCTAGTACTAAGATGATTGAAAGCACTCCAATAACAAAGCACAATGGTGAATAATACTTTGTATCATTTTTTCCAAAAGCTGTGTTCCGAGTTTTTTTAAAAAAGCCAACATAATTAAAATCGCCAATGGCTCTTAAAATAAAAATACCGGCAATTGCCCAAAGCCCTACCTTGTTTATTGAATAAAGCCAGCCGGGCATTTTATATTCAGTACTCATTAAATTTAAGAATACCACTAAGCTAAAAACAAGTAATCCGAATGCAACAATCAGCGTTGCAATAAGCCCTGGTGCCATTACTTTAACATTGTTATTTTTTGTTGGAATTACTGCTTCACTACCCCATACACCACCATATGCCCAATAAATATGAATGCCAGATAGAAAAAGAAAAATTGCAATTAGTAAAATTGAAATCTGTGTTATCATACACTTTTAACCGAATGGTTTTTTTATACCTACTAAAAAATATCTAGCATTAACTAAAATTTTTTTTTTTGAATTATAAGCGGCAAAAATAATGAATAACACATTTATAAACACTATTGTGGGCTTAATTTAAAAAGTGCAGCACCGTGAGATGGAATTACCGCTTCCAGCTTTCCATTTATCACTCCTTTATTGGCACCAGTCCAAAGGTCTTTTACTTTAAACTTTCCCCGCAGATGCTCCAATTCCAAATCAAAGGTTACTTTATCTTCTTTATCAGAGAGATTAAACAAAGCTGCATACCTGTTATCGGTACCCGATTCTTTCGCAATCCAAATTGCATATTTTTCGTTTTTGTAAACTTGCCGGTTATCTGTGCTGTTCTGATTTACATTTAAAACATCAGCATTGGTTAAAAATGGCATTATGTCTTTTGTATCCCTTAGTAAATCTGCTCCAATCATTAGTGGGCTTTTGGCAATACTCCAAAGTGTCATCAGCGTATAGTGTTCCGGAATGGTGAATTTGCTCATTCTTTCTGGACCGTGTGGACGATTATTTAATGAAAGTCTTCCAATTGGCAGCATATCGGCATCGGGCCACTGGCCAGGTTTTACAAAAGGTGACCATGCATTCATTAAATCAAAATTATGCTCCAATGATTCCCATTTATCCCAAAAATCTCCAGATATACGCCACATATGTGCATAGTTTGAAACATGAGCAGCTTGTGATAATGGAGCTTCACCACAAGACAAACTTAATATCATTGGCCTTCCGCAATTTGCCAGTGCGTTACTTATCAATTCTATCTCGCCTTTATGATAAGGCGGGTACATCATATCATCTGCTTTAATAAAATCAACTCCCCATGCTGCATATAATTCAAACACTGAATTGTAGTATTCCTGTGCACCTGGCTTAGTGGCATCTACACCAAATAAATTATTTTGCCATCCGCAGGTATCCCATGGTTCGGCTATATCTCTTGCTGTATATTTTGTTCCTTTTATTGGTAAGTTATTATAGTATGCTTCTCTTGGAATACCCCTCATAATGTGTATGCCAAATTTCATTCCTTTAGAATGTACATAATCAGCAATGGCTTTAAAGCCGTTACTGTTCTTTACTGAAGGAAATCTTTTTTCAGATGGTAGCAATCTTCCGTATTCATCCATTACCAGGGTATCTAATGGTGTACCGTCTGCATTCATTCTTATATCCGGATGCCCAAAACGACGACGGGGGTTGGTCCAATTACCGGGGTTATCATTAAACCAGCAATAATCAATTACTGCATAATCCCATCCATACTTATACAGGTTTTTGTGCATGAAATCAACAGTAGCTTTAAACTCTTGTTCATTAATCCGGCAGTCGTACGCATCAAAACTGTTCCAACCCATTGGTGGTTTGGCAGCAATTGCTCTGCTAAGCCCTATTGCTGTTTTACTGACTTTTGTTTTTACTGATTTTTGCGCAACACAATTGCTAAAAGATGTAATAAAAACAACTGCTAAAAAAAATCTGTATCCCATTTAAATGTTTTTTATGTTTTACCAGCTTGACCGGGGCGTACTTTGTCGATTGACATATTAGGATGTGGCATATGCGCTTTCCTTATGTATCGGGAAAGTTTTTTTAAAATTTTTGTATTGTCTGTGGCTATATTATTTTTTTCTGCAGGGTCTTTAGCCAAATTGTATAATTCCCATTTGCCATTTGTAGAAAAAGTAGTTGTATTTAGTTTTATTAATTTCCATGGATAAGACAAAACAGTTTGTTTACCACCTTCTTCATAAAACTCCCAGTAGAGGTATTTATGTTGCTGCTGCTTTCCTTTGTTTTGCAACAAAGGCACCATAGACAAGCCATCTGTTTTTTTTACTGGCCTCGCTGAAGCCAATTGGGAAAATGTTGCTAAAAAATCATACTGTGCAAAAACATCTGTTGTTACAGCAGGCTGAATGTTGGATGGCCACCAAGCTATCAT